>URJI01000055.1 GCA_900548215.1 uncultured Coprococcus sp.
AGGCACTTCCGACCCATGGGGTCAGGCACTTCCGACCCATGGGGTCAGGCACTTCCGACCCATGGGGTCAGGCACTTCCGACCCATGGGGTCAGGCACTTCTGCCAAAGGCCCTTTCTATTAAGACAATTTTATTATTTGTAAAAATGATTTTATATGGGAAAAAGTTGAGAAAATATGGCTTGTATAACGTTTTGGTGCCATTATTTATATACCGAACTTACGACTATTATTCATTATTCCATATACACTGTCGCCATTAACATTTAAACAAAGGGGGCTGACCCCTTTGCAATATAGCTCCATTTGCAACATGGGGTCTGACCCCTTTGCAGACCCCTTTGCGACAAACTGCAAAAGGAGACGGAGGGGCCTGACCCCATCCGTCTCCTATAACTAAACCGCATACACTACGGTCTCGTATGGTCTGAGTGTTCCATTATAATCAATATAATTGCCAACTAGTATATCCGCGGTTTCCGGAATGGCATAGCTTACGGTCTCGCCTGTCATGTTGACGGCTACATATACCGACTTCATAGCAGCTGCATCATGAACAGGCTTACGCCTGTACACTATGATTCCGGTGCTGTCAGTTTCCACATCCTCCAGGTCTCCGTAGATGAGCGTCTGTGTGTACTCTGAGTGATTTCTGAGCTGTATCATCGCCTTATAAAAGCTAAGCACTGAGTCCTTATCAGCACTTTCAAGCTCCACTGTCTGGCGGTCACACTGATTGTTGCACGCCAGCCATGGCTCATGCGCTGAGAAACCGAAGTTTTTTTCGCTGTTCCACTGCATTGGAAGTCTTGACTGATCACGGCTCCTTATATTTACGGATTCCATCGCCTCAGTCTCACTGTATCCGGCTTCAAGGCATCTCGCATACTGTCCCTTGGAGTTGATATCGTCAAGCTCATCTATATTGTCAAAATGAGTGTTGATCATTCCAAGCTCCTGTCCCTGATATACAAATGGCGTACCCTTCAGGAAGAAGAACAGCGCGCCAAGCGCCTTTGCCATCTGTGTCCTGTATTCAGGTATATCACCGGCTGGGAAGTATTTGCCTATACTTCTAGGCTGATCGTGGTTTTCCAGGTAATTCGCCGCCCATCCAATCTTTTTCACAAGTCTCTGATTGGTGAACAGCTTGTCCTTGAACTCCTCTATCGTCCAGTCTCTCTGGTGCAGCCAGAGATCACCCGGATTGATATCTATGTCTGTGTAGCTGAAGTCAAATATCATGGAGAAATGTCCATCTCTTCCAATGTATCTGTCCAAATCCTCATTTGGAACTCCAGGAGTCTCTGCGACAGTCACAAAGTCTCCTCTGCCATATGTGTTGAGTTTTAACTCGTGAAGGAACTCATCTATTCCCGGTCTGTTGAGGCAACATTTGCCAACATCGCATCTGCCGTCCTCGCCGTCTGACGGCATAGGCGGGAATGAGAGGTCTTTCTTGATAAATGTTATGGCATCCATTCGGAATCCTGAAACTCCCTTGTCAAGCCACCAATTCATCATATCATAGAGCTCTTGTCTCATCTCCGTGCACTCCCAGTTGAGATCGGGCTGCTCCTTCGCAAATGAATGGAAATACCAGCTGCCATCCTCAATCTGTGTCCATGTGCTTCCACCGAAGTTAGATCTGAGATCTGCAAGTCCATCTATGTTATCCTTAAATATATAGTAATTTCTGTATTTGCTGTGTCTGTCCCGGCACGCCTCCTGGAACCATCTGTGCTGGTCTGATGTGTGATTGATGACCATGTCCATGATGATCCTGATGCCATTTTCATTTGCGCATCTTATAAGTTCATCCGCATCCTCTATGGTTCCAAACTCAGGATTCACATCATAGTAATCCGATATGTCATATCCGTTGTCCTTCATAGGCGACTTGAAGAATGGACATATCCACACAGCGGTCACGCCAAGTTCTTTGAGGTACGGCAATTTCTCGGTTATTCCCTTCAGATCTCCTATACCATCTCCGTTGCTGTCATAGAAGCTTCTAGGATATATCTGGTAAAATACCGCCTCTTTCCACCATTTTTTGTCCATATTTTATGTCTGTCCTTCCTCTGGTATCGCCACCTCCCTCACGGTCGGCGGCAGTTCGTCAGTTTCACTTAGCCCTTAACAGCTCCGGCTGAAATTCCCTCGATGATATTCTTCTGAAGTATGATGAATATGATCACGATAGGGATGATGCAAAGAAGTACCGCAGGGAAGATGAGCTCCCATGGATTTCCGTACTGTCCTGACAAACTCTTTGCATAGTATAAGCTCAGCGTGAGCGTCTTTTTGTCGTTATTTCCTATTACAAGGAATGGAAGAAGATAATCGTTCCATATCCACACTGCATTTGTGATGACAACTGTCATGGTCGTTGGCTTTAAGAGCGGCATTACCACGTATCTGTATATCTGGAATATATTTGCTCCATCGAGCATGGCTGCCTCCTCGAGTGACAGCGGGATACTCTTGATGAATCCTCTGTACAGCAGAACCGACATACTGATTCCAAAGCCTCCGTACATGAGGATCAGACCCGGTGTGTTCTTGAGTCCCAGCTTGTCCATCAGTGATACAAGTGGGTACATAACTGACTGGAAAGGTATGAGCATAGCTGCTGTGTACGCGATGAAGAGTATATTTGCCACTTTGGAATCTGTTCTGGCAATTGCCCATGCGGCAAATGAAGATATGAACACGATAAGTGCCACAGCTGCAACTGTTATGAGTATTGTCTGAAGCAGGCTGCTGCCGAGATTTATCTGCTCAGCCGCATTCTTCAGATAGTCCAGATTCCATGATTTTGGGAGAGCTATTGGAGATGCTACTATCTCCTGCTGTCCCTTGAATGAATTGACGATCAGGAACCATATTGGGAATATGGTCACGATTGCCAATACAGCGAGTATAACCACTATGATTGCTCTTTTGATCTTGCCTCTTACTCCCATTATGATTCAATCTCCTTTCTCTTAGTGATCATTACCTGAGCTATGGATATAACAGCAATGATAACGAAGAATATAACTGCCTGCGCCTGTGCCTCTCCGTATGCCGGAGGAGAGCTCTCTCTTACTGTTTTCAGTATCATGTAGGATATCATGGTCGTTCCGAAATTACCCTCTGTCAGTGAAACGTTGAGGTCAAGCATCTTGAAGCTGTTTGCCAGTGACATGAAGAGAACTATCGTAAATGAAGGCATGAGAAGCGGAAGTGTGATCTTCCTGAAGCTTGTCCAGCCTGTAGCTCCATCTATTCTGGCAGCCTCATAAATATCCTCTGAAATATTGTTGAGTCCGTTGAGGTAGATTATCAGGTAGTAACCTGCAACCTGCCATACACCAACGATTGCATATGCCAGAAGTGCCTTCCACTGATTCTGAAGCATGTTGTTGAGCACCTCTACGTGTACCACACCGTCTGTTCCGAACAGTGTCTGTGAAAATACATTTTCAAATATGAAACGCCATACATAACCCATGGCAAGCATTCCAAGTACATACGGAAGGAACAATACTGTTCTGAAAAGTCCCTTGCCTTTGGTAAGTTTCTTGATCATGAGTGCCAGAAGAAGACTGACGACATTCTGTGCTATTACTGCGAGCACAGCATATATGGCCGTGTATCCAAGTGACTGGAGGAAATCCTTTGACTTGAATATGCTTGTATAATTCTTAAAACCCACCAGTGCATTCCACCAGTGCTCCCCACCTACGAAGTATGAACCTCTCCACTCAGTGAAGGAGTAGATCACACCCTCTATAAAAGGAACTATGATAACCAGCAGAAACAGCACTATAGAAGGCAGAACCATAAACCAGAATTTTCTCTTGTAAAATCTTTTCATAGTTTTTCCTTTCCTACACTGAACACCAGCCATGCAAAATTTGCCTTCGTTGTATGATCGCATTGCTTCGCAATGCGATAGGTCGTCGATGCCATTTTAAGATGTGGCTTCGCCACATGGGCATCTCCTCGGTCAAGGCTGGTGCTGCCTGTCAAATTCCCATCAGGAATCTGACATATTTTAAACTACTACTCCTTGATGCTGTCCTTCCACTTTGTCAGTGCATCTTCCACACCTGTTCTTATAGTGTTCTCATCCCACTGATCAGGATTTGTAAACAACTGCTCCTGAATAGTTGCACCGATGGTATTGAGTCCCCATGACTCAGGGAATGCATCGAAGTCATTGCCCATCACAAGGTCATTGCTCATATAGTATACAAGTGAATTGCTGAGTGGATTCTCAAGCTTCTCGCTCTCGTCTGCGTTGAATGGGACAAATGCAAATTTGTTGGTGATGTAATCTTTTCCTGTATCTGATGTGTAGAGCCATACAAGGAAGTCCTCAGCGGCTTTCTGCTCCTCTTCTGAATCCTTCTTGTTGATAACGTAATACTGTGAAACGAACTCAGGGATTGAGCTGTTCATCTTGTCAACTGTAACGCCCTCAGCTGAGATGTCACTCTGCTCAAGGTTAACCTTCATTGGGAGCATTGTGAGTCTTGATGCCTTGTCTGCATCCACGCCTGCGATGGTTCCGTATACCCAGTTACCCTGCTTGATGAACATTGCCTTACCCTCAGCAAATGTCTGAACTGCCTGATCATATCCTGTCACTGTTGAGTTGATGTACTCTGATCCACGCTCTACCTTGCCGCTTGGTCCTGCTGTGTAGCTTGAAAGCATGTCGAGCTCCTGAACCATCTTTACAAGTGGCTCCTCAAGCTTATCAACATCTTCCTTTGTAGCTGCTGCCGTTGCATTGTAGTTAGGGAACACTGCATTCAGTGCGTAGTTTGTATAGTGGTTTGCATATGTCCACTTCTCAGCACCTGCGATTGCAAATACTCCGTTCATGTTCTCTGTTGTGGCTGTCTTATCCTTTGCCGTGGTGTATGCATTGCCTGAAAGTGTAACCTTCTCACCACCCTTGCCGTTTATGTAATCATCGATTGCCTTGATCGTGCCTGTAAACTCTTCATAATTGGCACTTCTGTAATCAGCGACAAATGCGTCTGCATTGTCAAGTCCAAATACATCACATATCATCTGCGTATCTGCGATAAGTCCGTAACCCTCTACGTTGTAAGGGATTCCGCAGCTTGCTCCGCTCTCATCTGCGAGCTGCATGCTCTCTGGAATTGAATCGTAGATTGACTTTAACTCCTCATTCTTTACTGATGTTGATGGAAGTACAAATCCGCCCTCATTCCACTCTGTGAACTGTGCCTGGTTTATCGCGTACAGTGTAGGATAGTTCTTGGAATTCATCTCTGATCTGAGTGTCTCCATGGCCTCCTGTGTACCACATGTGTAAACCTTAACCTTAACTCCTGTCTCTGTCTCATAATCCTTGCACAGATCCTGGATGCTGTCTGCAATCTCAGACTTTGTGTTGTAAATATACAGATCGTAATCCTTCTTTGCTGAACCACATCCTGTCATGGATGCAAGTCCCAGCATCATAGCTGCTGAAAGCGCACATGCTACTAATTTCTTTGCTCTCATAACCTTTTCTCCTTTTCTTGCTTTGAATTTCCCTCTTGTTCTTCTTAACTGCCTTACTTTGTAGTCTCCTGCTCTTTATGAGCTTTCCTTGTAGTGATAACTGCGGTAACTCTGTGTACTTAACACTTGTAACCATATTATATCGTCTCGATAAAACATATCTCATAAGCGCTTAGATGAAACATGTTTCATTTGCATTAAGATTATCATATGAAACATGTTTCGTCAATAGGGAATTTATAGATTTTTTAGATTTTATGCCGGGACTTAGCCCTTGGCAATGTGGAGGATACCGCTAAGCAATCCTTCCCTAACTGAGAATTCCCATATTAAGCAGAGCATATGTCCAGGGAGTTTTCGCAAATCAGGGATTTCCAAATGAAAACGTCACAAATTTGTATCTATTTTCCATTTTCCCCGCATAAAGATACAAGATTCTGAGATTTTGTATCTTTATGACTTATTTCTTGCAAAAAGCGATAATTTTGTGCTCTTAGTAAGTTTCTTATGTTTTGTACCCGCATAAAAAAGAAGTTCATGATTTTTGAGTGGCACCTCATTTTCTCTTCATGAACTTCTTTTCGTAATCATACTATAAAGTTGTATCGCCTTTTTCTACGCTCACCGGAAGTAGTATAAGATTTCCGTCTATATGTGTGTGTCTCTCTTTTGCGCTGTCGATCTGATCTGCGGTTGCACTTTCAACCTGTCCTTCGGCATAATCTTCCTCCTCCGGTCCATCGATCATCTCCATAAGCTGGCGAACTGCCTCCTGAGCGATCTCCTTGTACGGCTGGTGTATTGATGTGAGCCTTGTCGTGCTGGCGTTGGTGATGTATGTTCCATCGTATGCCACGATTGCGAGATCATCAGGGATCTTTTTTCCTATGGCAAGCGCCGCCTTGAGGAATGCTATCGCCGGCATGTCTGCGGCAAATACACCGTCCACATCCGGGTACTCCTCAAGTATGCATTTTGCCATCTCAAAGTATCCCTGGAAATCAAAGTCGTTCCACTGAACAGGAACCCTTCTGGATTTTATCCCATTCTCGGCAAGGACTCTATCTAGTTCCTCATGGCACTCAAATGACATGATATTCTTGTCTGTTCTTATTCCGGATATGTGGATGACATATTTGCATCCACTGTTTATAAATTCCCGGGCAGCAAGCTGTCCGCCCATCTTGTGGTCAGACACTACAACAGGGAATTTGTTTCCCACCATGTAATCCAGCATGACCATAGGCTTGTCTATCTTCTGATATTCCTTTGCTGTGCTTGTGGTTGTTCCGCATATGATTCCGTCCACGATATTGGACTTTAACAGCTTAAAACATTCCTTCTCCCTCTGCTTGTCGTCCGATGTGGAAAAAAGCATGAATTTATACTTTTTCTCATAAAGTATCTTTTCAATCTCCGATGCCAGTGATGAGAACCATGGGTGCTGTATATTTGGAACCAGCATCGCAATGGAATTGGATCTGCCCTTGAACATGCCGCGCGCAAGCTCATTTGGAACATAATCCAGTTTCTTCATCGCATCTTCTATCTTCTTTTGAGTCTCGGGTTCAACTTTTGCCGTGCCGTTGATAAGTCTTGACACCGTGCAGATAGCAACACCGGCCTCCTTTGCAACATCTCTTATACTTGCCATTTATAAATATACTCTCCTTATGAAACTTGTTTCATAAGGAGAGTATACCATAATACTTTCTGTAATGTAAATTGTGTAATATGACGATAATCAGCTCAAAAGTTCCTCTATCATGCCACCGTCAAATGTCACGCTCTGGACGTGGTTTACCTCGATTTGATACAGTGCGTGTGCAACTATGTGCTCTGCAGCCTGCTCTATATCTCTGATTCCGGTCACGCCGTCACACTTCTTTATGACCGCATCCACACCGTCTGGAAGGATGATGCACTCGCTCCCTTCAAGTCCGATGCGCTTGAGAACCTTAGGCAGAACGAATTTGTTGAATATCTCCTTCTTCTCATCCGGGGTGTAATCCGGTATATCTATGACCGCAAATCTCGACATGATAGGCTTGCTGATATTCTCCTTATCATTTGCCGTTGCTATAGGGTATACACCATTTGTCGGGATCATGCACTCCATATAGTTGTCGGTGAATCCCAGGTTGTCCAGCAGTGTCAGCAGTACATCCGCAGGGTTGCCGTTGCCCTTGCCAGAGTTTGCCTTGTCCAGCTCGTTGATGATGAATACAAGGTTGGACTCGCCAGCCTGTGAGAATGCCTCCATGATGATTCCCGGCTTGGCATTGGAATATACTCTTGAACTTCCTGTAAGCTGCTCCGGATCGTTGATGGAACTCATGTCAAGGGTCGTCCATGGAAGTCTCAGTATTCTTGCAACCGCATATGCTATCTGTGACTTTCCTGTTCCGGCAGGTCCGCAGAGCAGAAGTCCATATGCAGGAAGTGTATGTGTACGATTGATCTGGATGATCGTCTCGATGATCCTCTGCTTGACCTTCTCCATTCCGTAGAGTTCTTCGTCCAGTATTCTTCTCGCCTCATCGGGATCTATCGCCTCAAAATAATTGCTCTTCCACCTGATGTTCATCGCCATAGAGAGTGCTCTCTGCGCGTGGCGTCTCTCCTCCGGGGATACCTCGCTGGATCTGGCAACCGCAAGATTTCTTCTAGCCCACAGTCTTATATTATCCGGAAGCGTTCTTCCGGCGCAGTGCATGAAGTCAATGATACTCTGCATGCTTGTGAGCTTCATGTCATCGCCAAGTGCCTCCTCCTCTTCTTCCTCCTCGGATTTCTCCCCTTCTGAAGGGGCATCACTTGCAAGAAGCCGCTCTATCATGAACTGAAGGAATCCGTCATTTGCCGACAGCTTTGCCCCGCCGCCGAACTCCGTCTCCCTTATCTTGTATACCGCATAGCCTTCCGGCCTGTTCTCTCCTGACAGACGGACATTGATGTGATTCTCACCGAGCCATTTGAGAAGGCTTACAAATCTCGCATCTATCTTCAATATGTCTGCGGACTGGACTCCGTCTACCTCGTCAAATTCAAATGCGGTTCTCTTGATCGGATTCGTGAACTTTCCGCTGGAGTGGTGTGCCCACTTCCTGGCCGAGTTCTCCAGGAGCATGATCGGCTTCTCCGCTGTGGCTGTTCTTTCCGATGACTGAAATGTCTCATATGTAACTATGTTCTTATTCTTGTTGTCACTTCCACTGAAATCAAATACTGGCATGTCTACCTCCTATGATGATGTTTTATTATTTGCAAGTTTAATCATACCTGACAGGGACATTTTAGCCCACCGGCACTCAGCGGGCAGTTATTCTCTGCGAGTGCTGGTGCCGCTTTTATTTTTCTTCAAACACCCGCATCCATCTTTCCCGTTTAAGCCTTGTGGTGAACAGGATTCCTCTGAAACAGAGCTCCACGCACATGGCGATCCATACACCGTAGAGACCGACTCTCGGCGCAAGTATGGCTGCAAGCGGTATCCGCACACACCACATACTGGCAAAGTTCATGCAGCTGGGAACCAACGTGTCCCCGGCTCCCCTGAGTGCTCCCGATGCAACTATGGATGCGGCGTAAAATGGTTCGGCAAATGCCTCTATCCTCAGCACTGCCGCACCTAGATTTCTTATCTCTTCGTTCGGGGTCAGTACACCTATCATGGCCGGAGCTGCTATGTACATGAGGACTCCGCCAACGGTCATAACCGACACACCTAATCCCATTGTAATCCATGCCATCCTTCTGGACAACTGTTTTTGTCCGGCTCCCACGCATTGTCCCACAAGTGTAGTTGCTGCCGCCTGCACTCCGTAGCCCGGCATGTAGCAGAAGCTCTCCGCAGTAACCGCAAATGAGTTGGCTGCGATGGCTATCGTTCCGAGCGGTGACACGATCTTTGTGGACATGACATACGCTGAACACATGACCATCTGCTCAAGTCCCACCGGCACTCCTATCTTTACCGCTTTGACAAGTATATCACTATGAAACCTTAAATGTTCGCCCTTTCTTAAATGAAGATTCTTGTTCTTCCACAGAAGTGCAGTGACCATGATGGCACAGGTGACAGCCTCCGCCGTGATGGTTCCAAGTGCTGCCCCAGCAACACCAAGACCAAGTCCCGGCATGGTAAATGTCAGTCCATTCATCGAGGTTTCAGACTGCACAAGTGTTGACAAATGGGAACCAAAGGCTTCTGCCTGAACCGTTCCTGCCATCTGAGAACCAGCCAGCCTTACACTGGATAAAAACGGAATACTTAAATTTACAATTCTTGTCGGAAATATAAAGAACAAATTGAAGATCACATCCATCACACAGCACATGACATTCAGTATACCCGGAAGTCTCATATTTCCGGAGCTCTGGTGCATGCCGCCTGCTATGCTGTTCATCTGCAGAGCGGGAAGTCCCAGCATGTACACAAGGAAATACTGGCTTGCCATCTTCTGTATCGCAGCTTCACCGCCGAGCCATCTCGGAAGCGGTGTGCTTATAAGTGCTGCAACGAGTGCAAGTATGGCGCTTATGCACAGGGCTATTATAAGTCCCTGTTTCATGATATTTCTGGCAGATTTATCCTCTCCAGCGCCCACAGCCTGGGCTATCTGCACAGTAAATCCTGTAGTCACTGCAATGCACAGCCCGCCAAACAACCATGTCGTGGACGAGACAAGTCCGATGGCTCCCGATGCATTTGCACCAAGACGCCCCACCATGGATGCATCGATGTACTGCATGACAATGGACGAGACCTGGGCAAGGATCGCCGGGATACTGAGCCTGACCGTAAGTCCTATCTGCTGGGATGCGGTCATGGACTTTCCAGATATCATGTCCTTCAGCAAGTTTTCACTGCTACTCATCTATATCTCCTTCTTTACCGTACTTTCTTCAGATGTCTGTCCTGAACATACACCTACCAAATGTCCGTGCTCGCCATCACTGCTTACAGCCCCTATGCCAAACGATTTCTTAAACTCACTGACTCCCTCTGCAAGTCTTCTCATACCATCTTCCACTGTCGATCTTGGGCATGCAATGTTAAGCCTGATAAATGTCTTTCCGTTCTTGCCGTATGAAAGTCCTGGCGACATATAGAGCCCGGTGTTCTTTCTGATGAATTTCGACAGAGTCTTTGCATTGCCATCTTCACCGTCAGCGCCGCAGATTCCGCTGCAGTCAAGCCAGAGCAGATATGTGGCCTCCGAATACACTACCTTTATACCCGGCACTTTTTCATCTATAAACTTCCTGACATACTGCTTGTTCTCATAAAGATACTGTCTGAGACTGTCCAGCCACTCGCCGCCTTGTGTAAATGCTGCTATCGCCGCATCCACCGCAAATGCATTTGGCTCGGCTACCTCGTCTGTATTCAGACCTCTCCACATCTTGTGTCTCAGAAATTTATCCGGAACCACAATTGCTGCGGTCTGGATTCCCGCTATGTTGAAGGTCTTTGTCGGCGCAATACAGGTCACACTTATATCCCTGCATGTGTCAGATGCCGTGGCAAATGGCACATACTCCTTTCCAGGATCGGTGAGATCGCAGTGTATCTCATCCGAGATGACCGTCACACCATACTTTGCGCAGAGCTCTCCCACATGAGCAAGCGTCTCCTTATCCCAGATCTTCCCCGCAGGATTCTGTGGATTGCAGAGTATCATGAGGCTGGTCTGTGGATCTGCAAGCTTTGCCTCAAGATCCTCAAAGTCCATGGCATATCCCTCACCGTCATATTTCAGAGGGCTCTCCAATATATTTCGCCCATTGTTGTATATAGAATTGAAGAAAATATTATAGACAGGGGTCTGCACTACAACATTCTCTGCGGGTGTGGTAAGCTTTCTCACCGCCGTTGATATGGCTGGAATGACTCCGGTGCAGAACACCAGCCAATCCCTGTCTATCGCAAATCCGTGTCTGCTGCCCCACCAGTTCACGTAGGCATCTGCCCACTCGTCCGGGATGATGGAATATCCGAATATTCCGTGCTCCACCCGGGCTGACAGTGCCTCCCTGATGCACGGAGCCGTCTGGAAATCCATATCTGCCACCCACATTGGCAGTTCATTTTCCGGCACGTCCCATTTCAGGGAGCCAGTGCCGCGTCTGTCTATAACCTTGTCAAAATCAAACTTCATGTTTGTCCCTCCACTTCATGGAGAGATTCCGCGGCTGATATGGCAAACGGCTGGCACATATAGAGTGCTCCATCACGTTCGTCTTCCCTCGCCTTGCTTTGCTTCTATATGTGCCAACTCGTTTCACCACATCAGCCGCGGAATCTCATTTACGTTATGATATATCACCAAATCTTAAACTCGTTTAGTCCTGCACTATTATTTTCGTCTTTGACGGATCTACTTTGTCTTTTTCTATTATCAGGTTGTCAATGTGCTGGGCTTTGATGGTTCCTGATGTCGGGTTCATAACACTGTCTATCTTGCTGCAGATGTCGGCATCCACTGTTGAGTATTCAAATGCAAGTGTTGTGTTGATGAGCTTGCAGTTCTTCATCACAAGGTTATCGATGTAACACATGCCCTGAAGGCTCTCGATGGTGCAGTTCACCAGGGTGAGGTTCTTTGCGTTCCAGCCAAGATACTCGCCTGATATGAATGAATCATATACGGTCACATTCTCTGTGTTCCAGAATGCATCCTTTGAAAGCAGATTGGAGTTTCTTATCTCTACATTCCTGCATCCGTCAAATGAATAGTTGCCGTCAAGCTTTAGATCATCTATCTTCATATTATTGCTGTTCATGGCAAAATAGTCGCCCTTTGCTGTCACATGATCTATGGTCACGTCATCGCAGCTCCACAGTGTCTCCTCCGCATGGGTGAATGTCACATCCGTAAGCTCCAGGTCTTTACATCTGCGGAAGTTTTTTGGCGCCTGGATGAGTGCCCGCCTCACTGCGATATTATCTGTGTACCACACTCCGGCTCTCGCCATCTCAAACCAGTGACAATCTTCCGCAACAATGTTCTTGCTGTACCACAGCGGATACTTCCATTTGAACATGCTGCCGTACAGATTTATATCGCGGCTCTCCTTAAGTGGAGACTCGCCGTCATCAAATATCGTATCATATATATCGAGATTTTTTCCCATGAAAAGAGCTCTCTCACCTGTCAGAAACTCCTGTCTTATAATCTTCTTTTTTTCTTTATTATCCATCTCGTTCATCTTCCTTTTGTATATTCTCTATTATATTATTGGCCTATTATCGCCATGTTATCACTTCTGGCAAATGCGAATATGACTGAGCTTATGACCACCATGAGCGGCAATGCAAACAGTAATATATTTATTACCTGAAATTTGCTATATTACCAGACTTATCCGCTTAAATTAAGGGATTCTCAACCTGTCCACTTTATATTATAATCTACACATACAAGTCCGGCATGTAAATAGTAATCTCATGTCTCACATTTGGGGAAACAACAATTTCAGGGGGTATATTATGATTTTAACATCAGGGGATTCTATCAGTATTTTTTTCAGACTATTACCTTATACGACTTACATTATTCCAATAGCATCATTCATCATAGCTGTGGTCATCGGCCTTTCCATACGGGGTAAGGCATGCCGTATCGAGCGGGACTATACCAGAACGTCCGCCGATATCACATCTGTCAGAAGAGTCAGTAAAAGAACCCATATCAAATATGAATACCGCGACCAATCCGGAGTATTGCACAATGGTTTTCTTTCCGTCCGCGGTCTAACAAATTACAACTCCATGTCGTCCATCGCAATATATTACAACCCGGAGAATCCATCCGCATCTTATACAGAAAGAACTATGAACAGCGACAAAAATGCACCATTCATCTATGGTGGTGCTGTTCTGCTTGGAACTTTGGTATTTTTATGGAGAAGGCGCTGATTTCTCAGCGTCTTCTTTTTTATACCCTGATGAGATCCTTTGCCACCTCACCGGCTATGATAAGCCCTGCGACTGATGGCACAAATGCCACGCTGCCCGGGATGTCTCTGCGCTCTGTACATTTGTGTTCTGCACCCGGAGGACAAATGCAGTTGTTTCTGCAGCTTATCGCCATATCTTCGATCGGCCTTGTCGGAATCTCTTCCGAGTATACGACCTTGAGTTTCTTGACGCCCCTCTTCTTCAGCTCTCTTCTCATGACCTTCGCAAGCGGACACACCTTTGTCTTGTATATATCTGCAACCTTGAACTGGCTTCCGTCAAGCTTGTTTCCCGCACCCATGCTGCTGATGATCGGAATGTTCTTCTCCTTACACTTCATAACCAGAGCGATCTTGGCTGTCACGGTGTCCACCGCGTCGACTACGTAGTCGTAGCTGTCCCAAGGGAAGTCATCCGCATTTTCCGGAAGGAAGAAACATTTGTGTACCTCAACCTCCACATTTGGATTGATGTCAAGCATCCTGTCCCTCATAACATCGGTCTTATACTTTCCAACTGTGCTCCTTGTCGCTATGATCTGTCTGTTGAGGTTCGTCAGACACACCTTGTCATCATCTATCAGGTCAAATGCTCCGACACCGCTTCGGACCAGCGCCTCGCATACATAACCGCCAACTCCGCCTATTCCAAATACCGCTACCTTAGAGCCTGCCAGCTTGTCCATGGCTTCCTTGCCAAATAGCAGCTCTGTTCTCGAAAACTGTGTTAACATCTCTTATTCTCCTACTATGATATATATCCCACTACAACTATATACAAATTAAGTTTTTTTTCAACTGAAATCTTATTGACCTCCGCCCCCTTCCAGGGACAGAGGTGCCTGACCCCTCCGTCCCTGATTTATATTGAGTACATGTATCCGATTCGGTCACTGTACTCTCGGGTGAGATCGGCGATGGTTTTGTTGTCAAGGACATTGTTGATGGCAGATTCAAGGTCATCCCACACCTCTCCGATGACATCGTTCATGACCATGTTGGTGTCGCCGTCCTCATCAACTCGATTATCGATCGGTGATATCCTGCCCTCAATCGCCCTTAACACCATCCCAACCGTGATCTCCTCTGCCGGCATGTTCAGACGGTAACCGCCCCTCGGACCTCTCACGCTCCTTAAATATCCTGCCTTTAGCAGAGAAGATGTAACCTGCTCAAGATATTTGTCAGACAATCCACATCTTCTGGCTACGGCTTTGACAGTAACCGTACTGCCGCTATTTATAGATATATCTACCATGAGTCTCAATGCATATTGTCCCTTTGATGATATTAACATTTTTCTGCCTCCTGTTCGTTGTTATATTTTACCTATAGAATTACTATGAATTAGTTTTATTTTTTTTGGCAGGGAGAAAAACAGTTATGCATTTACATTCCATGCTTTATCTCCATGCCAATTGCTTCCCAATTATTCTATTTATTTTTTATGAGTATATTTCTATATCGTTAATCATATATGCTGATCAGCTGTTTCAGTTATCCTTATTTTTTTAAACCATTCAGATATTCCTCTACATAATGGATAACTGCTGCACCGTCTCCGACTGCTGTCGCCACCTGGCGCACTGCCTTGGTTCTCACATCTCCCGCGGCAAATATTCCCGGTGTGCTGGTCTGTCCGGTCTCGCCCGCTGCAACATAGCCAGCGTCGTCAAGCTTCACAACGTCACCGAGGAAGTCTGTGATTGGACTTGTGCCTATTGCTATAAATACACCGGCTACCGGAAGCGTAAAATCGTGGCTGCCAAATGCCGATGTTTCTTCACTAGACGCATTGACATTTGCCCCTGCATCTGCCTGTCCGCCCACTGTTTTTGGTGTATTCACAGCAACCTTGAGTTCCAGCTTGCCCGGCGTTCCGCCTATCTCTGTCACCTGTGCAAATGGATGGAATTCTATATTCACAGTCTCAAGCACCTGCGCTCCGAGTATTTTCTCGCCTCTGAACTCATCTCTTCTGTGGATCAGATGCACCTTGCTGCACATCTTTGACAGATACAGGGCATCCTCAAGGGCTATGTTACCTCCGCCCACAACTGCGACTTCTTTGTTCCTAAAAAATGCTCCATCACATGTAGCACAGTAAGAAACTCCTGCCCCTATGAATTCCTCCTCACCGGGAATGCCAAGCTTTCTGTGCTTTGCGCCCGTGGCTATCAGAACCGCCTTTGTCTCTATGCTGCTGCCATCCTCCAGGCTGACCTTCTTGTGATCGCCGTGATCCTCGACGGCTGTCACCTCTCTATCATCGAACTCCACGCCAAATGTATCCGCATGTTCTCTGAACTTCATACCCATGTCAAAGCCGCTTATTCCCGGCAGTCCAAGGTAGTTGTCAACCTGCTCTGTATTTACTATCTGCCCGCCGGAGAATGCCTCCTTCTCCAATACCACCACGTCCATCATCGCCCTCTTGGCGTAGACTGCGGCGGACAGACCCGCAGGGCCGCTGCCCACAATAACCAAATCTCTCATAGTTCCTCCTTGTCGAAGAAGGTCGCTGTCATGTTTATGTGATGCTCCAAGGCTACGCACGACTCTGTCACCTTGTCTTAGCTCCTGAATTGAACATCAGCCCATCAAAAGTCGCCTTCGGCGAGGGGCTGACGCTACATGTCAAGTTTTCACAGAAAACTTGACACATTATTTGCATTCGCTCCCGCCCCCTATAAGGGCAGGGGGGCTCCCGCTCAGCAAGGAGCGACAAGCTTCCGTCGTCTATGTGCTACCCGCCTTCGGAGCATCATATAAACATGACAGCTTACTCTTCGATAACCGTTAGTTTTATTATGTTATTTCCAAACCACTCTTTTAATACTTATCTAATTATTTCTACAATATAGGAATATAAATTCCTTTTTAATGAGACATCTTCTGACCTACTAAGTCTCTCTAGTTCTCTTTGTATTTCTTTATCAGCTCACAGGTTTTGGATACGTCTTCCTTGCTATGTGCGTAGGACACGAACATTGCCTCGAACTGTGATGGTGCAAGGTAGATTCCGTTGTCCAGCATGTATGAGAAATACTTTGCATACCTTGCGGTGTCGCTGGATATTGACGTGTCCATATCCACTACTTCCTGATCTGTGAAGAATACGCTCATCAGTGAGCCTATCTGGTTGACATGGACTGTGTCGCCAAATGTGTTTCTGACTGTGTCGGCTATCTGCCTTGTGCTCTTTTCTATCGCCGGATATATTGTATCCTTTTCCTTCTGGAGTATGCGGAGCGTTGTGAGTCCGGCTGTCATGGCTATCGGATTGCCCGACAGAGTTCCCGCCTGGTATACTCCGCCAAGTGGTGCCACCATGCTCATGACATCGCGGCGTCCGCCGTATGCTCCCACCGGCATTCCGCCTCCAACTATCTTGCCAAGTGTTGTGAGATCAGGCTTTACCCCAAAGTATTCCTGGGCACCGCCAAGGCTGAGTCTGAAACCTGTGATAACCTCATCAAATATAAGAAGTGCGCCGTACTCATTTGTTATGTCCCTGAGGAACTGAAGAAATCCATCATGCGGTGGGACAACTCCCATATTTGCGGCAACCGGCTCGACCACGATTGCGGCAATGTCTTTGCCCTCCGCCTCAAATAAGTTCTTTACGCTGTCCTCGTTGTTATACTCAGCTATGAGTGTATGCTGTGTATACGACTTTGGAACTCCCAGACTGTCCGGAACTGACTGTGTAAGTGCCGCCGAGCCTGCCTTGACCAGAAGTCCATCACTGTGTCCGTGATAGCAGCCGCGGAACTTTACAATCTTGTCTCTGCCTGTAAATCCCCTCGCCACTCTGAGGGCACTCATCACCGCCTCTGTTCCCGAGTTGACCATTCGTGTCAGCTCCATTGACGGCATGAGCTCATTTATCAGCTCTGCGATCTCGAGTTCTTTCCTTGTCGGTGCGCCGAATGTAAGTCCGTCATCACAAGCCGCCTTCACCGCATCTATGACTCTGTCATCGGCATGCCCCAGAATTCCCGGACCCCAGGAGCAGACATAATCCACGTAGGAATTGCCATCCTCGTCAAATATATGTGAACCTTTTGCTTTCTTCATAAATACAGGTGTCCGTCCCACCGAGCCAAATGCCCTGACCGGTGAATTGACGCCACCCGGAATTACCTTCTGTGATTTCTCAAATAGATCCTGTGAATTTGTCATTGCCATTCTTCTTTCTATAATTTATCGTCCTGTGTGACTTTTTTCTTTGTTTCCTTTTGTTTTTCTGTAGCTTTCTTTTTTCCTTTGTTTTCTGTAGTTTCTTTTGTTTTACTTTTATTGTTGTTGTCTTTTTGATTCTCTTTTGTTTTTCGCAAAGCTATGTTATTTTAGCCGTTTAGATACAATATTGTATCTTTTCAGAGGAATTTTTCTCAAAAGATACAAAAATTTACAATTCGTGTATCTTTTGACTCGAATCAAGGACTTTTGCGAAAATTTTGTATCTTTTTCTATTTTATATTCCAAATAGATAAAAACACCTCGTTATACATAGCAACTATTGTCCTACTCAGCTCTATCTTCTTTTAAGTGTCGATGTCACATCCTCCTCATCATTGGTAACGCCCCTCTCTCCTCCGTCGAGTGGGGCAGATCGTCGGAATCATTCCGAAATATGATTCCGTCATATTGATTCCGACTCTAACCATTTTGCCACGTCTATGGCGTGATAGGTTATGATGATCCCTGCTCCGGCACGTTTCATGGCTGTCATGTTTTCCATGACGATCCTCTTCTCGTCTATCCAGCCATTTGCCGCGGCTGCCTTGACCATGGAGTACTCGCCGCTGACATTGTACACCGCTATCGGATAATCCGTGTGGTTTCTCACATCCTTGACTACATCCAGATAAGCAAGTGCCGGCTTGACCATGATTATGTCTGCTCCCTCGGCGATATCCGCCTCGCACTCTCTCAGAGCCTCCCTGCCATTTGCGGGATCCATCTGATATGTTCTTCTGTCTCCAAACTGTGGTGCAGAATGTGCCGCATCGCGAAATGGTGCATAGTAACCAGATGCAAATTTCGCACTGTAACCCATGATCAGTACATCCGTCAGCCCATTGTCGTCAAGCGCCTGCCTGATGTATGCGGTGTGTCCATCCATCATATCCGACGGAGCCACCATGTCTGCGCCAGCCTTTGCAAGGGATACCGCCATCTTACCCAGATATGGAAGAGTCTCATCGTTGAGAATCTTTCCCTCATGGATAATTCCGCAGTGACCGTGTGATGTGTACTCGCACAGACAAATGTCCGCTATGACTATCATGTCCGGATACAGCTCTTTTATCCTTCTGACCGCTTTCTGCATGATTCCCTGGTCGTCGTAAGCACTGCTGCCCACCTCATCCTTGTGAGCCGGTATGCCAAACAGGAGAACCGCGCTGATTCCGGCGTCCGCCACTCTGCGAAGCTCCTCCTCAAATGTGTATGTTTTATAATCCTCATCGTCATCAAAATGATACTGGAATTCAAACCCATCCAGCTTCATCAGATAACGTACTGCACAGTTAATTGCATAAGTTACTTCATAATTATAGAAGTTGTCATCTTCATCACTGACTGATGCTACAGAAATATTCTCTCCTAAAGCAGATTCGCCATCTTCTTTTGTAATATAACCACACTCATACATATCTTCCAGAATCTTATTTCTTCTGGCAATCGCATTTTCACTGTTTCTCAGTGGATTATAGTATTCCGGTCTGTTTGGAATCGCACACAGATATGCTGTCTCGGACAGGGACAGATCATTGACAGACCGTCCAAAATATTTCTGAGACGCATCTTCCACGCCGTAAATACCATTTGCAAAACAACAGCTGTTGCAGTAAAACTCCATAATCTGCTCTTTACTGTATTTTTTGTTCAGTTCCCATGC
>URJI01000056.1 GCA_900548215.1 uncultured Coprococcus sp.
TGATCGACAAGCGTCCGCACATTGCAGGCAACATTTACACAGAGCAGGTTGAGGGCATAAATGTCCATAAGTATGGTGCGCATATATTCCATACATCAGACAAGAAGATATGGGAGTATGTAAATCAGTTCGCTGAATTCAACAATTATATCAACTCACCTGTGGCTTCGTATAAGGATGAACTGTACAACCTTCCGTTCAACATGAATACATTCAGCAAGATGTGGGGTATCAAGAAGCCTTCAGAGGCGAAGGCAATCATTGAGAAGCAGATCGCAGATCTCAATATCGGTGAGCCAAAGAATCTTGAGGAGCAGGCGTTAAAGCTTGCAGGTACAGATGTATATGAGAAGCTTGTAAAGGGATATACAGAGAAACAGTGGGGAAGACCTTGTACAGAACTTCCTGCATTTATAATCAAGAGACTGCCTCTGAGATTCATATACGACAACAACTATTTCAATGATCGTTTCCAGGGAATCCCTATGGGTGGATACACACAGATCATCGAGAAGATGCTGGAAGGCGCTGATGTAAAGACTGATACAGATTACTTTGAGTTCATCAAGGAGAATCCTGATATTGCAGACAAGACTGTGTACACAGGTATGATCGATGAGTTCTTTGGATTCCAGTATGGCCCGCTCGAGTACCGTTCTGTAAGATTCGAGACAGAGATTCTCGACGAGGAGAATTATCAGGGAAATGCTGTGGTAAACTATACACACAGAGATGTTCCTTATACAAGAATCATAGAGCACAAGCATTTTGAGTTTGGCAAGCAGCCTAAGACTGTTATCAGCCGTGAGTATTCCGCTGAGTGGAAGCCGGGCGTAGAACCATACTATCCTGTCAATAATGACAAGAACAATGCGCTGTACGAGAAGTACAAGGAGCTTGCAGAGACACGTAAGGATGTGATCTTCGGAGGAAGACTTGGACAGTACAAGTATTATGACATGGACAAGGTGATCGCGGCAGCACTTGAGTGTGTTGAGGCCGAGTTCTAAAATGCAAAGTGTCATCACGATTCATATATGATTTCGTGTCCTGTGTGTTATAAAAACAAATATTACAGATATATTTAAAGAGAGCATGTCTGGAATCTCTGGGATTATCCTAGGCTATTCCTGTCATGCTCTTTTCATGTATTATGCGCAAAATAGCGCAAAATATATGAAAAATATATACACATTTATTGGAACGTGATAAAATTGTATTGATTATGGGCGTTTGCCCACAGGGGTAGTAGAAAAATAAGGGTAAAGGGCATGTGTTATGAGACGGAAAAGGATAGCTGTACTTACAGCTCAGGCTGACGAGTACATACAGGGGCGGTTCCTTTCAGGTTTTTTTGAAAGGGCTTTTGAACTTGACTACGATGTGTGTGTATTTTCGATGTATCTGAAGTATCAGGATACGAATCAGAGAGAGATTGGCGATGCGAATATATTCAATCTGGTCGATATGAGAAGATATGATGCGTTGGTTGTGTTTACTGACAGGATAAGGACTCCGGGTATAGCAGAGGGACTTTTGTGGAGAATAAAACAGGAATTTGATGGCCTGGTGCTTGTGATGGAGGACTATGTTGACGGTTATGAGTCAATCAACATAGATCACAGGAGCAATATGTGCGAACTCACGGATCATCTGATAGATGTGCATGGGTGCAGAGATATTGTCATGCTGGATGGCTGGCAGGGCAATGTCAGTTCTATAAAGAAGAAGGAGGGCTTTTTTGACAGTCTTAAAAAGCATGGTTTAAAGTGTGATGAAGACAAGGTATACTATGGCAACAACTGGTATGATTCAGGACGGGATACAGCGGCTTCTATGCTGGAATCAGGAGATGGACTGCCGGATGCGATAGTGTGTGCTAATGATTATATGGCTATTGGATTTGCTGCGGAGCTGGAGAATAGAGGAATAAATGTGCCAGAAGATATCGCCGTTGTAGGATATGATACACTGGATGCGAACGACGATAAGGTTATTCCTCTTACATCGATGGACATACCTGCCAGGGAAGATGGAATGTATGTGGCCTCACTGCTGGACAGCAGGATTAAGGGATTGCCATTTGAGCAGGACAGACCTCTGGCGAAGATACATCCGGGCAGAAGCTGTGGATGTGACAGGTGTACGGGAGCCGGTATGAAATCTGGTTTGGCATGGGATTTGTCATCACAGTCAGCAAGATACGGATCTTATTATGATCATATGATGGAGGATCTGCTCTCGCAGAGAGACTACCGTGGATTTTATAATACTATATTTCAAAATATCCATCCAGACAGTGGTTTCAGAAATTTCAGCCTTTGTCTGAATGAGTATTGGAATGCACCTGAAGTTATGATGGGGGCAAATGCTCTCCGGGTAGGATATACGAAGAATATGTACAGGATCATCAAAAGTGGTGATGGCGAGGGTGCTATAGATTTTGATGATTGTTTTGATGTCTCAAAGCTTATACCTGAGCTTGACGAGGACAGGGAACGACCGGACGCATATGTGTTCACCCCGCTTAATTTTGACGACAGATGTTTTGGCTATGCGGTTATCAACAATGGAAGTGCATGCAGAGCATATGATAGTTCGTACAGCGCATGGCTCAGACAGATAATGCAGGGTATGGAAGCGTTTTACAGACAGGCAAACCTTCAGAAGCTGATAGACAAGATGAATGCCTCACAGATCAGAGATGATCTCACGGGAGTATACAACTACAATGGGTTTACTGCCAGATGCAGGGATATGTGCGAGGAGGCTCTTCTAAACGGAAGAAGCATTGCACTTATTGCGATAGATATAAAGGGTCTTGGACAGATAAACACAAGACTTGGAAGAAAGACTGGTGACGAAGCGATACAGGCTCTCGCCGGAATGATATCGTCGTCCATAGATAAGTACGATGTATGCATGAGAATGTGTAATGATGAGTTTGTAGTGGCAACTCAGGTGATGGAAGAGAACAGTAACCATACAAGCGAGATAATAGCACAGATAGAGAAAAAGGCAGAGCAGTTCAACAGGACAAATAAAGAGGGCTTCACGATAGAAGTCTGTTTTGCGGTTGATACAGAGATCGTGTCAAGCGCAGCGGCTCTGGATCACTATGTCAATGATCTCATTAATTCCAAGAACAATGACAAAAAGAGGGAGTATCTGGAGACATCCCGCAATTCTGATCTGACGCAGGAGGATCTTGAACAGGACAAGTTCGTCGCTGATATTCTGGACAGGAATCTGCTCACTTATCATTTTCAGCCTATCGTCAATGCGCATACAGGTCAGATATATGCGTATGAGGTGCTGATGCGCGCCGACACGGAAGAGTATATTTCGCCATTAGATATCATTCAGAGCGCTGACAGAATGGGAAGACTTTCGGATGTGGAGCGTGCTACATTTGTCAACGTGCTGAATCTGATAGAGCAGAAGGATGATGAACTCAGGGAAAAGAAGATATTCATGAACAGTATTCCGGGATGCAGGCTTGCACCGGAGGATGAGGATATCATAGAGAAGAAACTCAGCCGTCTGGGCGGTCATGTCGTTGTGGAATTTACGGAGGAAGCTGAGATGAATGACAAGCTTCTTGGTGAGATCAAGAACAGATATGATCGAATGAATATAGAGACTGCCATAGATGACTATGGTTCAGGTTATTCGAATGTAAATAATCTCCTGAGGTATATGCCGCAGTATGTGAAGATAGACAGGATGCTCATGACAAACATACATGAAGATCCTCAGAAACAGCATTTTGTGAAAGACATAATAGAGTTTGCTCATGACAATGATATAGTAACACTGGCCGAGGGAGTGGAATTGGGTGATGAACTCAGGGAAGTCATAAGGCTGGGTGCAGATCTGATACAGGGCTACTATACGGCAAAGCCGTCTCCAGAGGCTGTTCAGGAGATAGACAAGAGGGTAGTGACTGAGATAGTGCAGTATAACCAGAATGAGATAACAAAGTATGGCAAGAAGATATATGTCATAACTGATGAGGATGAGATATCCATGGTACAGCTTGCTTTTAATAAGTATACAGCACTTGATTTCAGGCGTGTGGGCGATGCTTACAGGTATATTAGCATGACGGGAACTCCGGGCTTTAAGTCAAATATGCTGATAACCATAGGCGATGGTTTCTGCGGTGAGCTTCGTATAGACAGCATAAGTCTGGGTGGTGAGAAGGGTATACCGTGTATAAGACTTGGGGAACACTGCGATGTGAGGATAGTTCTCACAGGTGACAATGAACTGCGTACCGGTGGAATTCAGGTTCCGGAGTCGTCTAAGCTTGAACTTGCAGGCGATGGAGACCTGAGAATTACCCTGGCTGGAGGCAGATATTTTGGAATAGGCAATGATTATTTCTCCGGCCATGGGGATCTGTATTTCAACCAGGATGGTGTACTGTCCATAACGGCCACAGGCATGAGGGGAATAGGAATAGGATCTGGCCTGGGCGGTAATATCTACATATCTCATGGACGTTATGAGATAGACCAGCGCGGACAGGAAGGTGTGATCATAGGCTGTGTAAGCAGCGACTGTCATATACATATAGAGAACTGCGATATGGAGATATACAATGGAATAGCCAGAAGCACGACCATAGGATCGTTTGAGGGCTGTGCAGACATAAGCATAGAGAACATATCAGGTAAGATCTCCGGAGCCTCTATAACCACAGCGGTGATAGGAACTGTGACAGGTGCAAGATGTTCAGTTAAGATGCAGAATGTGAATATATCAATGAATGTGAGGGCAAATGAGTGTTACGGAATAGGGTGTAGAAATGGCAGCACAGATGTGGAGATACAATATGCATATGTCAAGGTGGAGGTTCAGGGCAAGGATGCATATGCCATGGGCAACAGCACACATACTTCAAGGATATTGCTCTCAAATTCAGATATAAACACGCAGGTGATCAACAGTGTTGGAACAGACATTGGAGCTGATGAGAGAGACATCACCATAGGAAATGGAAGAGTCAGATTCATTGTAAATGGCACACAGATAGACAGAGAGGTGCACCTGACAGATCTTTAAGATTTGCTAAGGTTGCCTTAACTATGGTTGTGAAGTATAATACTGCCAATTGAGGAATAGGGGATAATACCCCAAAAAATAAATGTGAGAGAGAATAGATATGGTATTTTCAAGCTTGATTTTTTTATTTGTATTTTTTACAGCAAATCTCATAGTATACTTTGCGGTATCGCCGCAGAAACGCAATAAGGTTCTGCTCATATTTTCACTGGTGTTTTATGCGTGGGGAGGACCGAGATATCTGCTGCTCCTTGCGGGTGAGACTCTTGTGAGCTGGATATTTGCACTGAAGATCAGTGAGGCCAGAGCTGGATATACAAAGAGAACAGAGAAATTCTACCTTGTGTGTGATCTGGTCATTATGCTTGCGTGTCTGGCAGTATTCAAATATCTTGGATTTTTTATTGGCAATTTCAAAGCTATATTTGGCGTGCCCAAAGCAGTGCCTCAGATAGTTCTTCCTATTGGAATATCATTCTACACATTCCAGCTCATATCCTATGTGGTGGATGTGTACAGAAATCAGGTAAAACCACAGAAAGAGTATTGGAAGCTTCTGCTTTACTCAAGCCTGTTTCATCAGTGTATAGCCGGTCCTATTGTCAGGTATGAGACTGTTGCGGATGAGATTGACAACAGGGAGATAACAGCTAATGACATCTATATGGGTGTCAGAAGATTTACGGTTGGACTTGCCAAGAAAGCCGTCCTGGCCAACTCGTGTGCAAGCATAGCAGACACTCTGCTTCCGGCTGGAGTTGCAAGCCTTAAGGCTCAGACGACCCTGGGAATGTGGCTTGGAATGATCGCGTATATGCTTCAGATATATCTTGATTTTTCGGCATATTCAGATATGGCGATAGGAATGGGCCGTATGGTTGGATTTCATTACGATGAGAACTTTAACTATCCTTATATGGCTACATCAGTGAATAATTTTTGGAGAAGATGGCATATATCACTTAGTTCCTTTTTCAGGGATTATGTGTATATACCTTTGGGCGGCAACAGATGCGGCACAGCGAAATATATCAGGAACATGGCAATAGTGTGGTTCCTCACGGGAATGTGGCATGGAGCAAGCTGGAATTATATATTCTGGGGGCTTTACTATCTGATTTTTCTTCTCCTGGAGAAGTTTTATCTGGGCGGAAGGCTTGGTCCTGTGGCGTCGCATATCTATACGCTGCTCGTCATTTTGTTTGGCTGGACGATATTCAGGTTTGAGAGTCTTTCAGAGCTTGGAACAGTGCTTGCCGGTATGTTTGGCATAGGTACATCGGGATTTGCAAATATGGCACTTGGAACAGTATTCCTAAAGAATATGTTCTTCATTGTGCTTGCGTGTGTAGCCTGTACAGATATTGGCAAGAGAATGAGAAAGGCTGCTATGGAGGCCGGCAAGGTAAAACCTTTGGTGCTCACGCTGCACAATGTGTGCGAGATGCTCACACCGGCATTCCTGCTCATAATTTCAGTGCTGGCACTTGTGGGAGCAAGCTATAACCCATTTTTGTATTTCCAGTTCTAGTCCGATAATTCGCAGTGTGGCTGCGGGAAGATGAAGGTAGATATGAAGAGAAGATTTACGAGAAGTCAAAGACAACAGATTAAGAAATTCAGGGCACTTGCCGTTTTGCTGTTTGCAGCGGTCATGGCGGTGGGGGCATTTATAGGAATATTGTTATTTGTCAGACCTAAGACATCAGATGTTGAGAAGCGTGAGCTTGCTAAGTTTCCATCGTTTACGATCACATCATTTCTGGATGGTTCGTATTTTGAGGCGGTATCCCTGTGGTATTCTGACACATACCCTATGAGAGATTCACTTGTATCTGCTGATCAAAGTCTGAAATCACTGTATGGCATAGAGGCCGGAACACAGGTTGTGGGCGGTGGAATTAAGGGCGATGAGATACCTGATGCAGATAAGGTTAAGAAAGACAATACTGACAGTAAAGATGACAAGAACAGCTCGGAGAGTACAACACAGTCCACTACGGAGGATCCTGAGATCGGGCTTTCTGCGGAGGCAACTCATTCAAAAGTAAATAAAAATTCGACAGGAACTGATAACGTGGTGAAAACTGTTGAGCCACCTGATTCAAAGGCTATGGATGAAGCTTTTCAGAAACAGCTTCAGGATAACCTGTATGTAAAGGACGGAGCAGCCTATAGCATGTATTATTTCGTTCAGGATTCGGCAACACAATATATAGATGCACTGAACGGTGCTGCAGCCAAGCTTTCGGGCCAGACAGATGTGTATGACATTTTGGTGCCAAACAGTTCGGGAATTCTTTTGTCAGACAGTGAACTTAAGAAACTTGGTGGTTCTGATCAGAAACAGGCTATAGAATATTATTACAGTATGATGGATGGAGTTAAGACGGTAGACATATTTGACACCCTGAAATCACACAAAGATGAGTATATTTATTTTAGGACAGATCACCATTGGACTGCGGACGGTGCATTCTATGCCTATGAGGAGTTCTGCAAGAAGAAGGGAATTACGGAGATTCCACTGTCACAGAGAAAGAAAGATACTTTTGAGGGGTTCCTTGGAAGCTTCTACAATACGCTTCAGAACTCAGATATGAAAAAGAATCCTGATACAATATACGCATACGAGCCTATTGGAACAAATGATATGACATATTGGAACGATGATGGCAGTGAACAGAAGTGGAACGTTATCATGGATGTGTCCGAGTGGGAAAAGGGAACGCTTTACTCCACTTTTGTTGGAGGCGACAATCCTATGGCTGTCATAGAGAATCCAAAGGTTACAGACGGTTCGACTTGTGTTGTTATGAAGGAATCCTATGGCAATGCATTTATTCCGTTCCTGGTAGATCATTATTCTAAGATATATGTTATAGATTATAGATATTCCCAGGTGAATATAATCGACTTTGTTAAAGAAAAACAGGCAGACGATCTTATTTGTATAAATAATATATCACTCATAGGAGATCAGGATGTAGTGTCTACGATAAGTGGATTGTTACAGTAGGCGAAGTTGGACATTATCTGCCCTATAGGCGTCTGTAATATGGAATGGTTTACAAAGCCGGCAGATGAAGACGATGCAAATGGCAGCAGAGTTTAGAAAGAAGGAGTATAATTTTGAAAAAATTAGGTTTCATAGGTATGGGAAATATGGCACAGGCACTCTGTGCAGGATTCGTAAATTCTGGAAAGATATCAGCGGGTGATGTGTATGCTTACGCACCACATTATGACAAGTTATGTGCCAATTCTGAGAAATATGGCTTCACACCGTGCAGATCACTTGCCGAGCTGGTTGATTCTGTAGATACCGTCATCATGGCATGCAAGCCATATCAGATAAATGACGTCCTTGTTGAGACCGGAGAAAAGCTTCATGGAAAGGCTCTTATATCAGTTGCAGCGGGATGGGATTTCAAGAAATACAGCGAGTACTTCGACAGCTCAGTAAGAGTACAGTTTGTCATGCCGAATACACCGGCAATGGTATATGAGGGTGTGATGCTCTTTGAAGCCCAGAACTCTCTTGAGAAAGATGAGAGAGAGCAGATAAAGGATCTGTTCGCTTCGGTTGGAATAGTAGAGGAACTCTCGTCATCCCTTATGGGAATAGGTGGAGCTGTTACTGGATGTGGCCCTGCATTTGTAGATATGTTTATAGAAGGGTATGCCGATGCTGCGGTAAAGTATGGCGTGCCAAGACAGACTGCATACAGACTCATATCACAGATGATACTCGGCTCGGCAAAACTTCAGCTTGAGACGGGAGAACATCCGGGCGTGCTTAAGGATAATGTATGTTCGCCATCAGGAACAACGATCTGCGGTGTGGCATCACTTGAAGAGTCAGGAATAAGGAGCGCCTGCATAAAGTCGATAGATGCCATAATGAACAAGAAGTAGGAGACAGATTAAAATGCAGGACAGTGATTTCTTCGGACGGGAGAAGATCAGCAGGATACTGCAGCAGGGAATATATTATACAGCATTTACAAAAAAATAATATTGAATTTTCAAAACCTCTGCATGATAGGTCATGCAGAGGTTTTTTGTTGTAAGGCATGGCACAAGTCATCTGTGCTTATATCATGCTGATTTATTAAGTCAGTAAATGTGCACGGTGATGGTGAAGCAATCCGGGCACAGCAGCCTATCTCTGGAATTTAGACAGGATGCTTATAAGCTGCCTGATATTTAAAGGCTTTGACAGGTGCTCGTTCATTCCTGCAAGTTTGCACCGCTCAATGTCCTTTGCAAATGCGTTGGCAGTGATGGCTATGATCGGTATACTGGTGGCGTCAGGGTGATCCTGGTTTCTGATGGCATATGCTGCCTCGATTCCGTCCATTACCGGCATCTGGATATCCATCAGGATTCCGCTGTATGTGCCTGGTGCTGATGATTTGAACATCTCCACGCATTCTGCACCGTTACAGGCGTGGCTACAGGCGATTTTATTCATGCTGAGTAGTTCAGATACTACTTCGTAATTTAATGTGTTGTCTTCAGCTACCAGGAGATGCATTCCTGAGCATACGGACGAGATGTCATGGCTTTCGGAAGTGAAACCTGTCCACAGGTCATCCTTCACGACATAAGGAACATCAACAGTTATCTTGAATACTGATCCTTTTCCGATGGTGCTGTCCACTTCTATAGTTCCGTCCATAAGGTCTACAAGTTCTTTTACTATGGCAAGCCCCAGACCGCTTCCCCTGACGTTGTTGATGCGGGTGTCTGTTTCTCTGGAAAATTTGTTGAATATCTCTGACTGGTATTCGGGCTTTATTCCTATACCGGTGTCGCTTATCGTTGCAATCAGGCGGAGTTTGTCAGAACCTGGGATCATTTCCTCACTTATGTCAAATACTATATTCCCGCCATCAGGCGTGAACTTTATGGAATTTGAGAGCAGATTGGAATATATCTGTTTCAGCTTCAGGTCATCTGCTATGATGCAGCTATGCATGATATCATGGCTGATAAAGGATATGTGCAGATTGTCATTCATCAGTTCCTGTGCAAATATCTGGCTTAGTGTATCCACTATAGAAGATATCGATGTCTCATGCGGATTTAACTTCTGTGTACCTTTTTCCAGGCTGGTTATATCAAGAATGTTACTTACAAGCTGCTCTATGTATGAGCCGGATGTCTGGATTTTGTCCAATGCATTTTTTGCCTTTTGCGGCGTGTCCAGAGAGACTTTAGCTATGGCGGCAAAGCCCATGACGGCGTTCATTGGTGTTCTGATGTCATGAGCTATCTTAGACAGAAAATCTGACTTGGACTCATTTGCCTTGTTGGCCTCTTCAGCTATGAGCATCCAGTCCTGCTCACGGCGTTTCTGTTCGCTGATCAGCCTTGTGGCATATAGAATATTTGTCACGGTGCCGCGGGAATCTCTCTTCTTGACTATGAATCTTGCACAGTGCCAGTTGCCATCGTTTGCCAGATAGTCCATGGCTATGGTCTCCTCGGAGTGAAGTCTTTCAGCTACGGTTGACAGATCGAAGAAGTTCAGTACCTTGTCCTGGTATTCAGGCCTGACAAATCTGTGACAGAGCTCTGTCATTTTTGTGGATGCGCGTCCGATACGGCCTGTCAGTCGGTGTACTTTGTTGTCGCTTGACACCTCTTCATACAGGTCCTGTTTCAGATCTATTCTGTATATGGAGAAATAAATCTTGCTTATGGCTGATATGATTTCATTGTTGAGGTTGGCTTCGTCCAGTGCTTCCTGAAGTTTCCTTCTGGAGTCCTGTTCGTAGCACACAAGCTCATCGATATGCTTGAAGCCCATGAGAACCTTTGATGAGAAATCATCGCCAAATGGGAATATTTCGGCCTCAAAATATTCCTGGCCGACAGCGTTAGGTGTGACTTGGTAGCGGTATGAAAGTTTCCTGTTTGATTCCAGATGTTTTCTTATGTGAGCAGGACTGAGGATCTCCAGAAAGTCCGGCGCAGATTCTGATATCACATATCTGTCGTAATATGCTCTGAGGAGGCTCGTATAGTTTATAGGATGCCCCTGAACCACACGGTTTCCCCTTGATACGTTTGCTATTGGGGCAATCTTAAGCGGATCAGCCATATCTGTATCAAGATCAAGACAGTATACTGATATGTAGTCTGTACAGAGGACGGACATGTATTCTTTTTCACGATTAAGTGCTGTCATGCTTTGCTCAAGGGAATTGCCAGACTGTTCAAGCAGATCTGCCATACGAAAAGACTCACGGACATTGCCCAGATGTCCGCCCACCACACCGAGAAGACTGATGAATGCTTCTGATTGTTCTATTTGAGGATTGTCCAAACCGATAAATCCCTTGAGAGTGTTCTTGAAAAATATAGGGAAAGCAATCGCTGAGTGGATGCTTTGAAGCTTGAGCAGCTCATACTCGGAAGGCATGATATTTTTCACGTCTTCGATGTTGTCTATGATAACGCTGTCACCCCTTTGAAATAAGTTAAGCCAATATGGCATATCTGAAGGCTTGACTGACTGCAATTGATCCTGCCATGTCTGTATATGCTCGGCACACCATTCGTATGTGTTGCGGAATACTCCTGTAAGCTCGTCCCTGTCAAATATATATACACGCTCAGATGAAGTGCTGCTTCCAATGATTCTGAGCAGAGTCTGGATAGAAGTTCTAAGCTCATCTCGATTCTGGGCGCGGTCAATAGCTACCATTTGCTGTAGAATAATGAAATTATCCATGTATAGATTCCCCCTTTGTAGAAATATAATAGCATTTGATGCAAATATCCCCTTGTTTGATATAATTTTACTAATTTTATGGAAAAAAATCTATATATATACGGCAATTAATTATATATACAAAATAATCTGGACCATGGATTCATGATGCCTGGATATAAGAATAATTTTCTGCAGTTTCCACATAATAACTCCAAAGCAATTAATTAACATGTGATGGAGGGTTTAGACTGATTATGAAGGCTACAGGAATAGTGAGGCGTATTGATGATCTTGGCAGGATTGTGGTGCCTAAGGAGATAAGAAAAGTTCTTAGAATCCGGGAAGGCGACCCGCTTGAGATTTTCACAGGCAAAGAAGGCGAAATAGTTCTTAAAAAATATTCCCCGATGGCTGATCTTACAGAATTTTCTCAGCGGTATGTAGAAGCAATATCACAGAGCCTGGGATTGCCGGTGGCTATCACTGACAGGGATACGGTGATAGCTGTTGCCGGGATGCCCAAAAAGGAACTTCTTGGCAAAGAACTGCACAGAGATATTGAAAATGTGATAAATGAGAGAGGGACTGTGATTGCCAGAAAGGATGAACAGAAATTTGTCCATATTACAGACTCTGACCCTGAGTGTGAAGGCCAGGTTATACAGACAATCATATCTGAGGGAGATGCAGTCGGGGCGGTTGTGGTTATAGTAAAGAAAGACCGCAAAATAGGCGAAATAGAGCAAAAAGCGGCGACTATAGCAGCAGCCTTTCTTGGAAAACAGATGGAGGGATAGCTTCCTTGGCTGGAATCTTGCAAAAAGTAAGTAAAATCAAGGGGTTTCAGCCTTGAAATCCCTGATTTGCCTTGACAAATATAACCATTTTAGGTATAACTATACATGTTGAGCTCGTAGTTTTTGCTTTTTTATAGTTGAAGGCATTATGTAGAGCGTTTATTTATTTAAAGGAGGAGTTTTCTGATGAATAAGACAGAATTAGTTGCAGCAATTGCTGAGAAGACAGAATTATCAAAGAAGGACGCTGAGGCAGCATTAAAGGCTTTTACAGACGTTGTAGCAGACGAGTTAAAGAAAGGTGAGAAGATTCAGTTAGTTGGATTTGGTACATTTGAGGTATCAGAGAGACCAGCTAGAGAGGGAAGAAACCCAAGAACAGGCGAGACAATGACAATCGCAGCTTCAAAGGCTCCTAAGTTCAAGGCTGGAAAGGCATTAAAGGATTCAATCAACTAATCTTTAAAGGTTTGATATGAGACTTGATAAATACCTTAAGGTATCGAGAATTATTAAGCGTAGAACCGTGGCGAACGAGGCGTGTGATGCGGGAAGAGTCATGGTGAACGACAAGGTGGCAAAGGCTGGAACAGAAGTCAGGGTTGGGGATGTTATCGAGATAGCATTTGGCAACAAGACAGTAAAGGTCAGGGTTACCATGATTGCAGATTCCACCAAGAAGGAAGATGCAAAAGAGATGTTCGAATATGTGTAACTGTCAGGTTACAGTAATGTATAAGAATATGCCGGAATATACGAAAGTTATTCCGGCATATTTTTTTTAGTATGTTCATATAGTTTATTAAATAGCTTGAGAAGGTTTCTTAACATGGGTGAATTGGGAAGTAGAGCTAACACACACAAGCTGACCATGGACAACCGGGAAAGTGCATCTATGACGGGGATAATAAAGGTGATATCAATAGATCCTGATCTTGTTCTCCTGGTCACTGAACAAGGAAAACTCAAGATAACTGGCAAGAACATGCAGGCGAATACTTTGGACCTTGACAAGGGAATATTGGAGCTTTCAGGGCACTTCAACTCTGTGGTGTACTCAGGTGATAAGGATGGAGGAATGACGCTTAAGGGGCTGTTCAAGTGATAAGTGATATGGTGAGGCAGCAGGTTGCGGGATATCTGGCATTTGTGTATGCTGGTGCTTTGTCAGGGGCAGCGGGAGCGCTGGTAAACATGTTTGTTAAAGCCATGAAAAAGCATAAGGTGGCTGTGTGGATATGCGACTTGACGTTTTGGTTGGCATTAAGTGCGATAATTATAAGGGTAAATTATGTTTACTGCGATGGGACATTGCGGCTGTATATTTTTTTAGGATTTTTTTCAGGTTTTTTACTAATTTTTTGCACAATAAATTGGGTTCTGTCGAAAATTGTGAACTACATATTGTATTTAAAAAAGAAAGGTTTGGAAAAAGTGTAAATGTGAGGACAAAAAGTGCGTTGACATAATTAGTCTTAAATAGTAAAATTATGTCAATATGTTCGTTTGAGTGCGATTTTTTTGTATATTATTACAAGAAACAGCGTAAATACAATAATGATTGGGGAGTTCTTGATGAACAATAATGTCGGCAGACAGAGCAACAAAAAGAAGAATAATAAGATAACAACCAGAATGGGAATGATTATAGTCATTGGCTGTCTTGCACTGCTTGCAGTGGTTGTTATATATAAGGCGCAGGATCTGAAGAGCCAGAAGCAGAACCTTCAGGTTCAGGCAGCAGAGCTTCAGAATCAGCTTGAGGAAGCGAAGCAGGATTACAAGAAGCTTGAGGAGCGCGAGAAGTATATGAAGACAGATGAATATGTGGAGGATGTGGCAAGATCACAGCTTGGTCTGGTATATCCTGATGAGATCGTGGTGAAGCCGGAGGAGAACTAGACGTATATGAGTTTAGTTGTGACAACTGGTAGAATAAGATCATAATAAAGCGGATGCTGATTTCAGCATTCGCCTTTTTTTTACCCTTGCAACATCTATACTTCATCTCACTATTATCGTGCCGGCTGACAGATGTTGTGTGACTTATTCTGGTTCGCTGCAAATGCCACCCGGTATACCTTGTGACTAGGGAGGCTGGAAAATGCATAAAAAAGTTGAGAGATGTGTCAGGGGGCTTGTGCTTGCCGGGCTGTGTGCGGCTGGAGGTGCTTTTATGTTGTATGGATTTGCGCCGGCGGCTGTACCGGTTTATGTGATAAGTGCATCCATGTGCGGACTTGTGATCCTGCCATATGTATGTGTAGTTATGGGACTTGTGCTTGCTGCGGCGGGGATACTTCCGGTTATGTATGCCTGGGACAACCCGATCCCTGGAATTAATTATTCCGCAGATCGGGTGTGTGAGAAATACATTTTAGTGCTTACATTTACAATGATAATGGCAAAGGCTGTCTCGGTGAAACGGGCACGGCATGGCAGTGATTCGTGGACAGTGTCTGGGACATGGATTATGGTATGCGCAGCTATTATGACAGTTGCTGCAAATATGGCTGCATACACAGACAGACTGATATACGGCTTTGCCGGTGGGGTGGCAGAGGCGGTTGTGTGCATCTGCCTATATAATATAATGAAGCCTGGCTTTGATATTCTTGCCCGAAACAGTGACGGAGAAAGATTCCCTGTTGAGGATAGGTATGACTTTAATCAGGCGATGATAAGCATTCTGTTCATGGTGTATATGTGTTTGTGGGTCGTGCCGGGCGATGTGTATCAAGGACTAAATATAATGCTGATGGCCGGACTTGTGATCCTGCTTTGGACGATCAGGCTGAGCGGGGCTGCATATGGCTTTGGGGTGGCGTTCATTGTCGGCGGTATAAATGCTCTGAAAGAACAGCGTGGCGAGTGGATGTTTTGGACACTTTTGCTGACTCTGGTGATGCTGATAGGAAGTGCACTTGCGGGGCGTAAGAAAGTTATCATAGCGATATTTTACGTGACCGGTGTGGGGCTTGCAACATTTGCCGGTGGGATATGGCCTCATGGCAGGATTTGTGGGGTCATGTACCTGCTGGATATGTTGGTCCCACTTGTAATATTTGTTTTGATGCCGTATCTGGTATTGCAGGGACTGTCTTCTGCGGACCGGAAGGTGGGATATGCTCAGGCCGCTGCCACGGAGATGAACAGGCTTACCATGGCCAAGATGGAGGATATGGCCAATACGTTCAGAAGACTTGATTATACATTTGCGGGGAGCGACGGCCCTGGTATAAGTCTTGGACAGGTTGGTGATCTGGTGGAGGGGTTCAGAACACAGATAGGCAGGATAGGTGAGGCCCGTGATCTGGCAGATGAGAGACTTGAAGACAAACTGAAGGCCATTGGGATGGAAGAAGTGAGTGTTTCTGTGCTGGCTGATACAAGTGGGAGAAACAGATATTATGTGGCGGGGAGAACCCGGGGGGAAGGGATGATACTGTCACGTCAGGTAGCGGAGCTTCTCAGCGCATATTTTGGAAGAAATATACGGGCGGGCATGAATTCACCAAGTCTTTTCTTTGATGAATACAGATCGGCAGAATATGAGGAGTGCGCTTCGTTCAGGTGCAGATATCATGTGAGGAGGATAAAAAAATGTGGCTCACCTGTCTCGGGGGACAATTTTTCTATCAGGGAGTATGAGGATGGCCGTCTTGTGATGATGTTGTCAGATGGAATGGGGAGTGGAAGCCTTGCATCCTGTGAGAGCTGCATGATGCTGGATACTATGGAGGAGATGCTGGAGGCCGGATTTGCGCCAGAGTACAGTATTTCATTTGCAAATAATTGCATGTCAAGGAGAAATGAGGGCCGGACGTTCACCACATTTGACATGGCTGTGATAGATATGTATGACGGAGTGCTCAGAAGCTACAAGCAGGGGGCGGCTGTAACTTACATTGTGAGCCCTGGAGATGATGGCAATGGACTTGAGATTATAACAAGTACGACACTTCCGGTTGGCGTGCTGGACGAAGCGGACTGCGATGAGAAGGAAGTGCAGCTTGCTGCAGGCGATGCGGTGGTGATGATAAGTGACGGAATCACGGATATGGATGATGATGACAGAATGACGGATATACTGAAAAAAATATATATAGGCGACAGCAAAAAGATGGTTGATGAGATTCTTGGCGGAATGATAGGAAAAGAGGATGCATATATGCGGGATGATATAACTGTCATGGTGGCCGTTGTGGAAAAATCTGAAAATAGTATTAAATATTTATAATTTTTGCGGGAATGATTGCTATGATGTGCTATGATATATAGAAAAATTACAGAAGCGGAATGGATGTTTACATATGGACGTTTTTGAGAGACAGGTTCTTGACTATATAAAAGAATATGATATGTTTGGAGGCGTGCGGCACTGTGTATGCGGTGTGTCAGGTGGGGCTGATTCTGTCAGTTTGCTTACTGTTTTGGCACGCCACAGGGATGAATGGGGGTTGGAACTCCATGTTATACATATAAATCATATGATAAGAGGGGCTGATGCTGATTCTGATCAGAGTTATGTGGAGAGGTTGTGCAGACAATATGGAGTTGAGTGTGAATCTCGACATATAGATGTGCAGAAGCTGGCCGTAGATACCGGTTTTACAGTGGAGGAAGCAGGCAGAAAGGCCAGATACGACGCATTTGAGCAGATGAGAAGCAGATTTTTGAGTGATGGGTGTGTGACTGCGGTGGCGCACAACCGCAATGATGTGGCAGAGACCGTTCTGTTCAACATGGCGCGCGGTACAGGGCTTGGAGGTATAAAGGGCATAGTGCCGGTAAGGTCTGGACTGGTGAGACCATTGCTGTCATGCGACAGGACGCAGATAGAGGCATACCTTGAAAGAAATAACATAGCCTACTGTACAGATGCCACGAACAACGAGGACGACTATACGAGGAACAGGATAAGACACAGGGTGCTTCCGGAGCTGAGCCAGATAAATGATCAGGCAGTGGAACATATATGTTCCATGGCACAGATTGCATCGGATTATGAGAGGCTTGCTGAAGATATGGTATATCGTTTTCTTAAAAGCCAGGGCATCGACAGAAAGAAGGATGAGTGCCGGTGGACTGGCGGGGATTCCGGAAAACATGAGTACAGGCTGGATATGGATGCTTTGAGGGCAGAGGATAAACTTGTTTCTGAACTTGTCATAAGGCAGCTTGTTGGTATGGTCAGCGGCGGACTGAAGGATATTGGCAAAAGCCATGTGCATGAGGTCATGAAGTTGTACAGTGCAGTGTCGGGATCCGGGATAGACCTCCCTGGGAATGGCAGAGTTTATAAGGAATATGGACAGCTTGTATTTGCTGCTGGAAATGCGGATCTGGATGATATGGATGTGACAGCGAAGAGCTGCAGCAGTGTGGAGCTTGTCTATGGGATGGATGAAATCTGTAATGCACCCGGAGGACAGATGAGAGTCAGGGTTTATGACAGACCGGCAGGACTTGATCTTACAAAAAAAGAGTATACGAAGTATCTTGATTATGATAGAATAGGTAAGTGTCTGCAGATGCGTACCTTTGAAAAAGGTGACCGCATTATAGTCGGCGCGGATGGCGCAAGCAAAAAGGTGAACAGGCTTTTCACTGATGCAAAAGTGCCGGTGGACAGAAGATTCCGTGTGCCGCTTGTCACATCAGGCTCTGATGTCATATGGGCTGTGGGACTACGTATGGGCGAGTTCTGTAAGGTGACGGACAGTACGAGGATAATAGTTGAATTGCAATATATAAGAGAAGATAACGAGGAGGAACGACGTTGAAAGAACAGATCGGAGTTATGATCAGCAGCAGTGAGGTTGAGACAAGAATCAGCGAGATGGCAGCGGCAATTGATAAAGCATATGAGGGCAAGACAGTGCATCTGATAGGAATCCTTAAGGGAAGTGTATTTTTCATGTGTGAACTGGCAAAGAGGATGAAGAATCCTGTAACTATGGATTTCATGTCAGTCAGCAGTTATGGCGACGGTACAAAGTCTTCAGGAATAGTCAAGCTTAATAAAGATCTGGACGAGTCGATCGAGGGAAAGGAAGTCATCATAGTTGAGGATATTCTTGATTCCGGAAGAACTCTTTCATATATAGTTAAGCTTCTCAAAGAGAGAAAACCGGCCAGCCTTGAGGTTATAACATTGCTTGATAAGCCTGAGAGAAGGGTTATACCGGTTGAACTGTATATGACAGGATTCGAGGTCCCTGACAGGTTTGTAGTTGGATATGGTCTTGACTGTGCACAGAAGTACAGGAATCTTCCGTATATAGGTGTGATAGAGCAGTAAAAAATATGACGCGGCGGTTTATTGTATAAAGGGAGCCGCCCGGTCAGAACAAGGAGAATATATGAACAAGAGAAAATTCAGAAATGGGATGATCATTTATCTGCTGATTCTGATAGTTGCATTTGTGCTTATAAACAGGTGGATGCAGTCGGATACCAATGTGACGACGACATACAGCTACACAGATCTGGCAGAGGATCTGAACGATGGCAAGATTTCGGCCATGTCTGTACAGCAGAATGCAGAGATACCAACAGCGGTGGTTCAGGTCCAGTTTACAAACGGCAAGCAGCTTGCATTCTATGCATCAGATGTCAATGATGTGGTGGAGATATATAATAAGTATCAGG
>URJI01000057.1 GCA_900548215.1 uncultured Coprococcus sp.
ATATCCAGCTTGAGGAGCATGGCCTGCCCTGTATTATCTCATGATGTTAACAGGTGGCGCAATTACATAGTATATTTGGGATGCTTTATATACAGTCTGCAGGGTCGCTTTTGAAGCGACCTTTTTTTGATTCCTTTTTTGTATAATGAGTTCATCAAAAAGAAACACCACATGGTGAATGAACATATTCAAGGAGGATGATTGTTATGCGTAAAGGATTGACAGAGGTTGTATTTATTTTAGACAGAAGTGGTTCTATGAGCGGACTTGAGGCTGATACTATTGGGGGATTCAACTCCATGATTGAGAAACAGAAGCGTGAGGATGGCGAGGCTTATATCTCAGCCGTGCTTTTTGATGATCAGACAGAGGTGCTTTATGATAGGGTTCCAGTTGACAGGGTGGAGCCTATGAATGACAGGCAGTATTATGTGAGAGGATGTACAGCGCTGCTTGATGCTCTTGGAGGTGCAATCCATCATATTGCGAACGTTCACAAGTATGCAAGACCTGAGGATATCCCAGAAAAGACACTATTCATCATTACCACTGACGGAATGGAGAATTCCAGCCGTAGATATACATATGGCAGGGTAAAGGATATGGTAGAGCATGAAAAGGAAAAGTACGGCTGGGAATTTTTATTCCTTGGAGCGAATATTGATGCGATAGATGTTGCGGGAAGGTTTGGCATTGGCGCTGACAGAGCCCTCAATTATGAGTGCGATAGTATAGGAACAGCACTGAATTATCAGGTCCTTTCTGAGACAATATCTGCAGTGCGCAGATCGGAAAGCAGGGCTGACATGGATGCTGCCATATTCTGTTGCAGTGCTCCGATAAGAGAAGATTATGCAAGACGTCATAGAGGTGGGAAAGCGTAAAAAGTCATTAAAAAATGCAAATGTGTTTTTATAAGCAGCGTTATGCAAAATGTATTATAATGTCGTACTTTTTCTAATGCAATAAACTACAAATAATGATATAATTTTACAAAAAGATCGGTGATGCGATCATGCTGATCCGGCATATTTGTGGAGAAAAAAGTATGAGATGGTTTAATGTGTTTGGTTTTATCCTTATGGCAATCTTAATAGTTCCGAATACTGTATATTTTACAAAACGCAAGGAAGCCGCACCCCGTAAATGGAACAATAAAATTGTCGGGATCATAGAGCAGATTGGAAGAGTAGGATGTATTTTTTTCATGATAATAAATATTCCCGGATGGTGGAGCGGCTGGGGATCAGGTGAACTGCTCACGATTTATCTTATCGTAAATACTGGATTTGTGGCGGTCTATTGCATGATATGGACAATGGGATTATGTAAAGATAAGGTTATTGTTGCACTTGCTCTTTCAGGCATTCCGTCAGCACTATTTCTGTTCAGCGGAATTATCATTAGATATGTGCCACTGATTTTGGCAGCATTGATGTTTGCACCGAGCCATATTCTGATCTCATATAAGAATGCAAAGTGAATCGAATCGGGGACGTTCCTTCTGTAACGAGGAGTGTCCCCGTGTCACGAATGAGACATTCCGCGCAGTCGTCAGCTCAGCCGCGCCATATCAGCTGGTGTGTCAATGTCCATCAATTCAGTTTTGTTGGTGACAGGTAGCTGCCTTACCTGAGACTCGTGACTGTGGACCACGACATTCCCGCCTTTTCCCTGTGGGAGAGACAGAAGCTCATCAAAATATTCTTTTGGAAAGACCACAGGTGCCCCTGGTGTTTTGTCATAACACGTTCTCCATATATATGATGGTTCATTTTGAGCACATAATAATAGTGATGCTATAGTCTCAGTCTTTATGAGTGGCTGATCGGAAGGAATAAAAGCACAGCGGTCAATATAGGAACCAATTGTATCCAGACCAAGTCGGATCATATCATTCCGATATGGTGAGGAGTGAAGGATTACCGGTATACTATATTCTGTGCAAAGCTTTTCAATATCCTGGTGTATTGTGACAACAAGTCGCCTGGCAAACAAATCTTTTGTTATATCAAGTATCCACTTTATGAGCGGCTGTCCGTGATATTCAGCCATGAGTTTATTGTTGCCAAAGCGCTTTCCCTGCCCTGAAGCCATGATGATACATCCGGAATTGCCAAATGGTCTGTCAAGGTCAACAAGGAACACATCTTTATGGCTGCACAGCCAGTTCAGAAATGAGAGATCCTGTTTTCGAACAACCATAATGATCCGCTTTTTATTCATGAGCCTTTCGAAAGCTTTTTGATAATCGTATGATGTGTTTTCAAGATATCCAATTTCGTCTACAGTAATCCATGGTGCTGTTGTGTCTGCTAGGCTTTCTAAAAAAGCAATACATGTGCTGTTAAAGGCATCTTTAATGGGGTGCATGAGGTTCTCGCAACCTGTGGCATCAGAGCAGAATCTGCCTATACGTACAACTTCACCGCTTGAGTTGTTTTTCATGTATACGCCTTCTTTTTGAACGGCCCATGATGTAATTCCGGGCATTTGTCTGTCGAAAAGTGAAGAGAGAAGTGTTGATTTGCCACTTTTCCTGTCACCGGTAATAACGATATGTTTCTTTTGGCTAGTCAGAAAAGATCTCCATATACAATTTGCTTCCGGCCTGAATACAGGCTTCTCTATATTGTTCATATTTTTTCAGCCATTCCTTTCCCTCTGGTGTTATCGTGCTTCCACCACCTGACCTGCCACCTGCTTGGCGGCTTGTAAGTGAAAATCCCAGCGCCTCTTCAGCGTTTTTTATCATGCGGAATGCTTTGCTGTAGGCAAGACCCATGGACTTGGACGCGGAGCGGAGAGAACCGGTTTCTTCTATAGCCAAAAGAAGGCGGTATGGACCTTCACCAAAGAATTTCTCATCATTATCATCAAAAAATGTTATTTTAATAGCAGCTCTCAATGCATATCATCCTCCTTCATCATGACAAGCTGGCGCTTTCCCTGACGGTTGTGAAGTTCTCTGATACTGATTGTACCATAAACTTTGGACAGAAGCATTTCCATTTCCTCAATGGGTGTTTTATCGGGATATACTTCACCGATCAGTTTGGATTCAGATAAAACCAGAAGAGTGTTGCAGTAATTTAATGCAAGTGATGAATCGTGAAGCGTTACCAGAGACACCGCGTGGTTTTGTTCAACATAGCTGCACAGAAGGTTCATAATCTGGTAACGCAGCCTGAAGTCCAGTGCACTTTCTGGTTCGTCCAGGAGTAAAAGCTTCCGTTTTGCCACAAATGTACGTGCCAGCAGGGCAAGCTGTTTTTGACCCTCGCTCAATGTCTGAAAATTATCGTTTATCCGTGAATCAAGTCCGACCATTGCAAGAACTTTATAAGCCTTTTCTTTCATGGCCTCAGTAGGGGGCTGAAGAAGCTTAAGCTCTGGGTTAAATCCCATCATGACAACATCTAAGAGAGATATGTCTATGGATATGCCGCTTTTTTGCGGGATATATCCACATAGCTGTGCTAGTTTTTTGTGAGGCATATGTTCCAGCTGGAGATTATCTAACTCGCAGCAGCCACTATGCGGAATCAAATTGGCGATTGCTTTGATAAGGGTTGTTTTGCCACAGCCATTCTCGCCAAGTATACCAACAATTGTACCTTCTTCTGCAGAAAAGCTGATATTATTTATCACATTTTGCACATCTGTGGTGTTGGTGCGGCTGCTGTGGTGGTAGCCGGCTGACAGATCGCATATGTTTAATATACTCATTTTACAGGTTTCCTCCTTATGCATAGATAGATAAGAAATGGTGCTCCTATGATACTTGTGAATATACTGACCGGTAGTTCTGTGGAACATACACTTCGGGCAAGTATATCACCGAAAGTGAGAAGGCATCCACCTATAAGACCACTTAGAAGCATAGTTGATAAGCGGTTATTTTTGAGCAGCATTCTGGCTCCGTGCGGAGCAAGCAGAGAGATAAAGCTGATAAGTCCTGTCATGCTGATCACACTTGAAGTTGCCAGGGTTGCGATCAAAAGAACCAGCATTCGTATCTGGTTAACATTCACGCCAAGCATTTTGCCCTCTGCGTCATCAAGGGAGAGCATTATGATCTGCCTGTACAATAGGAACATTATCAGCAGGCAGACAGCGCACAGTATTACATTTGAACCAATGGAATATATACTTATGCCATTAAGGCTTCCCATGATCCAGTATTCAATTGATGATAATTGTTTTTCAGGGTCGGCAGTCAGCTTCAGACACACAAGAGCGGTCTGGGCAAGACTGTGTACTGCTATGCCTGCCAGTACTATGCTTTTTCCATCACGCTCATATGTCAGCGATGACAGAAGCAGAACCAGTATCACACAGCATATGGCTCCGGCAAAAGCAGATATGGTTACAGACATTGTTCCCGACAAAAAAAGAATGCCAAATGCGGCACCTGCGCTTGCACCTGAGGATACACCTATGATGTCTGGAGAAGCTAAGGGGTTCTTAAAGACAGTCTGATATACAAATCCTGCTATGCCGAGAACAAATCCCCCTATACAGCCGATGATTCCGCGGCTTGCGCGAAGCGTGAGAAATACACGCCACTGCATGTCATCACCTTGCAGCAATCCATTAAGTGTGAGAGGATATTTTCCGACAAAAAAAGAAAATATACTGAGAGCTGCCAGAATGACAGCTCCCAGTATAATAGTTATTGTTGCTTTGTTTTTATTTTTACGCTTGTTATTAATTGTTGATTCCATAGAATGTTTCATAATAATTTGTCATTTCAGTTGTATATGTGTCAGTTGATACCTGATCAGGATGAAGGATCCCTGCAAGCCATACAGATGCCAGGATTCCTGCAGGTACTGGGCTGTCCAATGCTTCCACGTCTCCAGGAATAGCATATACGTGACTGTTTTTTACAGCAGTGCATTCTGCAAGGTTTGGATCGTTAATTACGTCATCTACTGTATATTCGGCATCAGATGCGATTATTATATAAGAAGGATCCCATGCAAGAAGCTGCTCATAGCTTATCTCGGCCCAGTAGGAGTCTGTGATAGAATCAGCTGCATTTTTTCCACCGGCAAGCTCTATGATGCTTGACTGATACATAGAAGGACCGGCAGTAGACAGGAATGATGAGTTGCCGGCAAGGTATACACTTTCAGGTTCTACGCCAGACAGAGCTGAAGTAAGAATAGCCTTCTGAGAATCTATATATGCGAGCAGCTTTGCAGCCTCTGAGTTGGTGTTAGTTGCCGTAGCTATGGTGTTGATCATTTCTGTCAGAAGATCCTGACTTTCAGGATTGACGAGCAGTACTGTGATACCGAGGTCTGTCAGGCTCTGGGCTGCATCCTTCAGCTTCATTGGCAGAATAACCAGATCAGGTGAAAGAGCAGCACATGTCTCAAGGTTGAACTCTTTGGCAGTTCCAACATTCGGCAGCTCTGTCAGTTCTGGTGCAGCAAGCTTATAAATAGGGCGCTTGTCTGCTTTTGCTTCAATACCGACAACCTTATCCTTGAGACCAAGAGCGATCAGAAGGCTTGAAGAAATATAGTAGCCACTCACGATAGAAGATGGCTCTTTTTCAATTGTAACTTCACGGCCGGCCTGGTCAGTAACTGTTACAGGGTAGACAGTCTGTTCAGCATCTGCTTCAGTGGAAGACTCTTCAGAAGATAATTCTTCAGATACTTCTTCACTGGAAGCTGATTCGGATACTGAAGCAGCTGTGGTGCTTTCCGTAGTACTCTGTGTTGTCGTAGCACTGTCTGTACCACAGGCTGTAAGTACTGCCAGCATAGTACAGATAAGGATGATAGATAGTTGTTTTTTAAAAGTTGTTTTCATGAATTCAATGTTCCTTTCGTTATTCTTGAAATAATACAACGGTATTGTAACAAAGCACCTTTTCAAAGACAAGATGTTTTAATATAATATATTTTGAAAAATTATGTTTATATGTTAAAAGGAGCTTTTATGGTAACAATACAGAATTATGTACGCGCACAAAGTATTGATGAGGCATATGAACTGAATCAGAAAAAGGGAAGCTGTATTATCGGAGGAATGCTTTGGACAAAAATGCAGGATCGCCTGATACAGACAGCCATAGATATGTGTGATCTGGGACTTGATAAGATCGAGGAAAAAGATGACGAATTTATTATTGGTGCAATGACATCACTCCGTCAGATAGAGCTGCATGACGGATTAAATAAATATACACATGGTGCAGTATGCGAAGCGGTGAAGGATATTGTGGGAGTTCAGTTTCGGAATCTCGCCACGATTGGCGGAAGCATATGGGGACGTTTCGGGTTTTCGGACATTCTGACAGTTTTTTTAGCTATGGATGCATTTGTGGAGCTTTATCATGGTGGTATGATCCCTCTCAGGGAATTTGTCAACATGAAGCAGGACAGGGACGTGATTGTACATCTGATCATAAGGAAAACTCCCGGAGTTTTTGCTTATGCATCAGTCCGCAATCAGAGAACAGATTTCCCTGTCATTGCCTGTTCAGCTTCATGCGTGGATGGAGAATACCGTCTGGCTGTAGGAGCAAGGCCTGGAAGGGCGATGCTTGTTCTGGATGAAGAAGGATTACTCAAAGAGGGACTTTCTGATGAGACAGAGAAAGCATTTGCCAGTTGGGTTTCTGACAAGGTTCCGGTTGGAAGCAATCATCGGGCTGGCGCAGAATACAGAAGCCGTCTGATACGTGTGCTTGGACAGAGATTATTGAAAAAGATTGAGGAGGAGCAGCAGTGGAAATAAAAGTTAAATTAAATGGGAAATTTGTCTCGGGAAATATAGCTCCTGATATGCTCCTTATAGATTTTCTGCGCGATCATGGCTGTTATAGTGTGAAACGCGGCTGTGAGACGTCAAATTGTGGTCTGTGTACAGTGCTTATGGATCAGACTCCTGTCCTTTCCTGTTCGATGCTTGCTGCCAGGGCAGATGGACACGAGGTGCAGACCCTTGAGGGTCTTCAGGATGAGGCGGCAGAATTTGCCGGGTTCATTGCTGATCAGGGTGCTGATCAATGTGGTTTCTGCAACCCGGGTTTTGTGATGAATACAATAGCTCTTCTCAGAGAAAATCCTGATCCATCGGATGATGAGATCAGGGCATATCTTGCCGGAAATCTGTGCAGATGTTCCGGATATGAGGGACAACTGAGAGGAATCCGAAATTACTTAGACAGTAGAATTCCTGCAGATGACAGACAGTAAAGGGGTGAACTCATGGAACATAAAAAATATAATGTAGTTAATAAATCCGTTAGAAAAAAAGATTCTATGCAGTTACTTCTTGGCAAACCGGTATATGTGGATGATATCACTCCCGGTGATGCACTTGTTGTGAAACTGCTTCGCAGTCCACATGCGAATGCCATTGTGGAGGATATAAATGTCTCCATAGCAAAAAAAATACCCGGAATAGTAGATATTTACACATGGCAGGATGTGCCAAATAGCCGGTTTGCAATAGCAGGACAGACATATCCTGAGCCGTCACCGTATGACAGACTCATTATGGATCGCCATGTGAGGTGTGTGGGCGATGTGGTTGCAATCATAGCAGCTGAGGATGAAAAGTCAGCAATCAAGGCTATGAAACTCATAAAGGTAAAATATAAAATCTTAGAGCCTGTTCTGGATTTCCGCAAGGCAAAGGATAATGATATATTGGTTCATCCTGAGGACGACTGGTTCCCACCGGTTCAGGTAGGAGGCGATCCGAAACGCAACCTGATAGCAAGCGATATAGGCGGTGATGGCGATGTTGATGCTGTTATAGCTGACTGTGATGAGGTGCTGGAGAGCAGATATCATATGAGAGCCTTTAACCAGGCTATGATGGAGACTTTTCGAACGTATACACACCTTGACCGTTATGGAAGGCTTCATGTAATTTCTTCTACACAGATCGTGTTTCATGTACGTCGTATTCTGTCAAGAGCGCTTGGCATTCCAAAGAGCAGGATCAGAGTGGAAAAACCACGTATAGGAGGCGGATTTGGAGCAAAGCAGACAGCTGTAAGTGAGGTGTATCCTGCATTTGTGACCATGAAGACAGGACGTGCGGCCAAGATCATATTTACGAGACAGGAAAGTCAGATCGCAGGCTCGCCGCGCCATGAGATGGAGGTGAGTGTTCGTCTGGGAGCAGACCGCGATGGACATATAAGGGGACTTGATCTGTATACGCTGTCCAACACAGGAGCGTATGGGGAGCATGGACCTACAACAGTCGGACTTAGCGGGCATAAGTCAATTCCATTATATACGGGAGGTCTTGAGGCATATAGGTTTGGATATGATGTTGTATATACGAACACTATGGCGGCCGGTGCATACAGAGGCTATGGGGCTACACAGGGAATCTTCGCACTTGAGTCTGCGGTGAATGAACTTGCGGAGAAACTGGGGATAGATCCGACCGTGATCCGTGAACAGAATATGCTGCGCGAGGGAATGAAGATGCCTGCGTATTATGGTGAGACGGCAAATGCGTGTGCTCTTGACAGATGTATGGCCAGATGCAAGGAGATATTTAACTGGGACGATAAATACCCAGTCAGGGACATGGGAAACGGAAAAGTCAGGGCTGCAGGAGTGGCAATGGCCATGCAGGGTTCTTGCATATCGAATGTGGATGTAGGATCTGCAACGGTCAAGCTTGCGGATGATGGTACGTTTAACCTGATAATCGGTGCTGCAGATATGGGAACTGGATGTGATACTATCCTTGCACAGATGGTTGCGGAGTGCATGGACTGCTCGGTTGATGACGTGGCGGTATTTGGAGCAGATACAGATGCTTCGCCATATGATTCCGGCTCATATGCTTCATCCACTACGTATGTAACAGGAAAGGCTGTGGAGCTTGCCTGTGATAAATTGAAGAAGAAGCTGTGCGCAATTGCAGCAGGAATGCTTGGATGTGAACAGGATGAAATGTATTTCGAAAATGGCAGGGCATATCGGACAGGAACAGATCAAAGCGTTTCTTTGGCTGATATAAGTGTGAAGGATCAGGTCGCAAATGATATTGCCGCTGTAGCTACAGTCTCTCATTCGTCTCCGGTTTCGCCTCCTCCATATATGGTCGGAATGGTTGAGATAGAACTTGACAGATATACAGGAGAAGTGAAGATACTGGATTATGCTGCAGTCGTGGATTGTGGCATAGCCATAAACCCGGCACTGGCACGTGTTCAGGCGGAGGGAGGCATAGTTCAGGGAATCGGACACACTCTGTTTGAGAACATCACCTACAATGCGAAGGGATGCCCGATAGAGTCGAGTTTTATGCAATACAAGATACCAACCCGTCTGGATATGGGACATTTGAGAGTGGAATTTGAAAACAGCTATGAGCCTACAGGTCCTTTTGGAGCCAAATCGATAGGAGAAATAGTTATCAATACTCCGGCACCGGCTATTGCACATGCCATATACAGGGCGACAGGTGTATGGCACAGAGAACTGCCGATCACACCGGAGAAGATTCTTATGTCCATGCCGGAAGAGTGATTGGAGATAACATAAGCAGAATAACAGAATCTGTAATATGAAAAAAATATACAGGAGAAAACAACATATGAAAAATAAGTTTAAACTTTCAGAAACAGCATTCCAGCTTGATGGAAGGATGCCTCTTTCCCAGGCGATACCTCTTGGACTTCAGCATGTCCTTGCAATGTTTGTCGGAAATTTGACACCATTATTGATTATTACAGGAGCATGCGGACTGGTCGGTGGTGAATTTGCTGATCTTCAGCTTTCATTGCTTCAGAACGCAATGCTCATCGCGGGAGTTGTCACCCTGATACAGCTTTTCTCAATAGGACCTGTTGGAGGAAAGGTGCCGATCATTATGGGTACATCTTCAGGTTTTATAGGAGTATTCAACAGCGTGGCGGCAACCATGGGCGGTGGAGTGCTTGCGTATGGTGCGATTATGGGTGCATCCATTATCGGTGGCTTGTTTGAGACTGTGCTTGGTTTTTTTCTGAAACCTCTGCGCAGATTTTTCCCGGCTGTTGTAACAGGTACAGTGGTTTTATCCATTGGACTCAGCCTTATATCGGTGGGAATAAATTCGTTTGGAGGTGGAAATAATGCCGCAGACTTTGGCTCCATGGAGAACCTTCTGCTTGCATTATTTGTCCTTGTGGTCATTCTTTTCTTTAAGCATTGGACAAAAGGATTTTTAAGTTCGTCATCTATTCTTTTTGGAATAATCGCAGGTTATATCGCAGCGATCATAATGGGACTTGTTCTTCCGAGAACAGGTATAACTGCTGATGGTGTGGAATATACAAAAGCCTGGGTGCTGAACTGGGACAAGGTGAAAGATGCTTCCTGGTTTGCGATTCCACAGATCATGCCAGTAAAACCGGTGTTTGATATGCGTGCAATACTTCCCGTTCTCATAATGTTTATTGTAACAGCGGTGGAAACTGTCGGTGATATATCAGGTGTTATGGAAGGTGGCCTTGGAAGGGAAGCCACAGATAAGGAACTTTCAGGTGGTGTGATGTGTGACGGTCTGGGTTCATCTCTTGCAGCGGTGTTTGGAGTCCTTCCAAATACATCATTCAGCCAGAATGTGGGACTTGTAGCCATGACTAAGGTCGTCAACAGATTTGCGCTTGCAACAGGAGCGATATTCCTGATATTATGTGGTCTTTGCCCTAAACTTGCAGCACTGGTGTCGATCATGCCTCAGTCAGTACTTGGCGGAGCTGCGGTTATGATGTTTTCTTCGATAGTTATCAGTGGTATTCAGCTCATAACAAAGGAACCGTTAAGCGCGCGCAATCTGTCCATAGTTTCAGTAGCACTGGGTGTGGGCTATGGAATGGGAGCCAATCCGGGTATTCTTGCAAATGCCCCTCAGCTGCTCCAGCTTGTTTTTGGAGGCTCAGGAATTGTTCCTGCGGCAATGGTTGCAATTCTGCTTAATATTATCCTGCCTAAAGAAAAGTAGAGTAATCGGGGACGTTCCTTCTGTAACAAAGAGCGTCCCTCTGTCTCATTCGTGACACGGGGACACTCCTCGTTACAGAAGGAACGTCCCTGTGAAAAAAGTAGTTGTTGATAACAAAAAAATATGCTAACATAAAAATAGTAGTTTTCGAATGTATGTTCGATATAGTATAATATATACTGTATATACATTTGAGACTGCTATTTTTTAGCTTGAAGAAAATCTTTAATAAAGTTAGAGACAATAAATAATAGCAAAGAAAAGCAGGTAATAATCAACAGTATTCGGTATGGAGGAGAAGTTATGTACCTTGTGATAGACGTGGGAGGAACATTTATAAAGCACTGTGTGATGAACAGAGATGCTGAGATAATGGAGAAGAACAAATTCCCTACACCGGGAAGATTTGGAAATGGACTGGAGAACATACAACAGGGGCTGGCTGCATTCCTTGATGCACTTCAGTCGATATATGATGGATATAAGAAAAGATATGATATACAAGGAATAGCTATATCACTTCCTGGACAGGTGGATGTGGACAACGGGATATGTTATGCCGGCGGAGCCTTGCCTTACCTTGACAAAGCACATATAGGCGAGCTTGTAAGCGAGAGATGCGATGGACTTAAGGTGGCTCTTGAGAACGACGGTAAATGTGCAGCATTGTCGGAGATATGGCAGGGAAATGCAAAGGACTATAGCAGCGCAGTTGTATTGGTATTTGGCACAGGTGTCGGTGGAGGAATAGTCATAGACAGAAAGATACTCCACGGCAGAGGAATGGTTGCCGGAGAGATGTCGTATCTGTTTGAGGATGTGAACAGGGATAATATAGACAAACTTGTCCCGCTTGAGGCGAATCTCAAGAATACAAAGGAACATGTAAAACTTCCGGACAATATCATCTGGACGATGCAGGCATCGGTAAGCTCACTCAGAAGAGAGGCTGCAGCAGCCAAAGGCATGAAGGAAGATGAAGTGACAGGAGAGATGATATATGAGTGGGAGGCTGATGGAGATGAGGCAGTCATAGGTGTGCTTGAGGATTGGTATCTTAACATTGCAAAGCACTGCATGAACATGCATGTTCTGCTGGCACCGGACATCATACTCCTTGGCGGTGGAATCAGTGCTGAGCCAAGATTCATACAGGGCGTGAAGAAGTATGTGGATAAACTGGCGAAATTTTCGGTGATTTATAATGAGATGCAAGTGGGCCTGTGCAAATTTGGCAACGATTCCAATCTCATAGGAGCACTTTTCAATTATCTTCAGAAGTATGAGGGTGCCCACTAGTTAAGAAAAGGGAATTATATCATGATGAAACACAATGACGGAAAAGAGACGGACACCAGAATGAGCGCAGAAAAGAGTACAGAAAAAAGTAAAGAAATGAATACAGAAAAGAACATGAATCGACATATTGAGATTGAGACAAAAAACATTAATACAATCGATACAGAGCCAGATAATGGACATGTACATATAAAGAAAGATATTGGTGGAGCTGATAAAGAAAACGCCGATCATAGAAAAAAATCGCACGAGATGGATATGTTAAATGGTTCACTGACGCTTAAGATGCTTATATTTGCCATGCCACTTGCCGCCAGCAGTATACTGCAGCAGCTTTTCAATTCGGCAGATGTAGCTGTGGCAGGAAGATTTGCAGGAAGTGATGCCCTGGCGGCTGTTGGAAGCAATGCGGCGGTTGTTGCCCTGTTTGTGAATGTGTTTGTGGGGCTTTCAGTGGGTGTGAATGTTCTTGTGGCTCATTATATAGGCCAGAACAAAAAAGATTCTATAAGCAGGTGTGTGCATACCAGCGTGAAGTTTGCTCTTATATGCGGAATAGTTATGCTTGTTGCGGGAATGTTTGTGGCAAGACCGATTCTTGAGGCCATAGATACCCCTGAGAGGGTGCTGGATCAGGCTGTACTTTATTTGCGGATATATTTTGTGGGAATGCCGTTTATCATACTTTATAATTTTGGAGCGGCTGTGCTCAGAGCTATAGGTGATACAAGGCGTCCTCTTTACTGCCTGATAGTTTCAGGTGTACTCAATGTTGTACTCAACCTGTTCTTCGTGTGTGTATGTAAACTTGGAGTGGCAGGCGTCGGCATGGCAACGGTCATATCAAATGTTGTCAGTACGGGAATAGTTATGTATATACTGATGCATGAGGAAGGTCCACTCAGACTCAATATAAAGAATATACGAATAGATAAAGTGTGCCTGGGAAAGATACTCAGGATAGGAGCTCCATCAGCGATACAGACTGCAGTTTTCTCATTGTCGAATGTGCTGATACAGGGCGGAATCAACAGCTTTGGTCCTGATGCTGTGGCCGGCTCATCCACGGGTCTTAATTTTGAATATTTTGCATACTTTGTCATATCTGCCTATGCCCAGGCAGCAGTGACATTTGTGAGCCAAAATTATGGCGCAGGTGAGAAGAAAAGATGCAGGAAAGCTCTCAGGATCGCCATGTTAGAGGGTATGCTTATGACGGCTGTGTTCAGCAGTGTCATGATGCTTTCAGGGGATTTACTTGTGAGATTTTATACAACAGATACAGAGGTTATAAAGTATGCACTTATAAGAATGAAGCATGTCATGCTTCTTGAGGCGATGACAGGAACATATGAGATGACAGCTGCGGCACTCAGAGGCCTTGGCAGATCCATGCTGCCGGCTATTATAACAGTTGTGGGTTCGGTAGTGTTCAGGATCATATGGATATATACGGTGTTTGCGCGATATCACTCTTTTGGCATGCTTTTGAATGTGTATATAGTTTCATGGATAATAACAGGATCAGCCATGATAGTTGCTTATGTTTTGGTATCGAGAAAGTTGTTGGCAAAACCGCAGGTGGCTGCGGTGTGATGTAGTCTTCAGGAGGCATGTGGGATGAGCAGGAATAATACAGATCGAACGTATATTGCGATTGACCTTAAGTCTTTTTTTGCCTCGGTTGAGTGCGTGGATAGGAAGCTTGACCCACTCACAACCAATCTTGTGGTTGCAGATGTGTCAAAAACTGAAAAGACAATCTGCCTTGCTGTATCGCCCTCATTGAAGCAGTATGGAATTCCGGGAAGAGCAAGATTGTTTGAGGTGGTACAGAAGGTGAAAAATGTCAATTCCAGCCGCATAACATCGACTCCAGATGGTAGGTTCACAGGAACCAGCAGCGATTCTGTAGAACTTGCTGCGCATCCGGAACTGGAACTGTCATATATTGCTGCACCTCCAAGAATGGCTCTTTATATGCAGTATAGCACCAGAATATATAATATTTATCTAAAATATGTTGCACCAGAGGATATGCATGTGTATTCCATAGACGAGGTTTTTATGGATGTGACTGATTATCTTGCAATATACAATATGACGCCCCATGATCTGGCTATGAAGATCATACAGGATGTTCTGAGAAATACGGGCATCACAGCCACAGCGGGTATAGGGACTAATATGTATTTGTGTAAGATTGCCATGGATATTGTGGCAAAGCATATTGAACCGGACTCGGATGGAGTGCGCATAGCAAGTCTTGATGAGATGGCGTACAGAAAGCTTCTGTGGGAACACAGACCACTCACGGATTTCTGGAGAGTTGGCAGAGGTTATGCCAGAAAACTTGAGGCGTGCGGACTTTATACAATGGGCGATGTGGCCAGGTGTTCCATAGGAAAAGAGACGGATTATTATAACGAGGATCTGCTATACAGACTGTTCGGCGTAAATGCAGAACTTCTCATAGATCATGCATGGGGATGGGAGCCGTGTACTATAGCGGAGATAAAGTCTTATAAACCGGAGCGCAACAGTATATGTTCAGGACAGGTTCTGTCATGCCCATATGAGTATGAGAAGGCAAGACTTATCCTGAAGGAGATGATAGATCTGCTTGCCCTGGATCTGGTTGAAAAACGGGTGATGACAAATCAGATTGTGATTACAGTTGGATATGATGTTGATAATCTTAAAAAGAACAGGGATGGGAATATATATACCGGGGATATCCAGACTGATATGTACGGCAGAAAACTCCCAAAGAATGCACACGGAACGGTGAACATCAGTGAATATACATCATCAGCAAGACGTATAATGGATGCTGTATTGGAGCTTTTTGACAGTGTAGTTGATCATAGTTTATATGTGAGGAGAATGTATATAACAGCGGGCAATCTCATTTCCGAGGATGATGCCAGAGAGAAGAATTCAGTCAGGCAGTTCGATCTGTTTGAGGATTTTGGTGAGGGTAAGAAGAAACGCCAGGAGAAATGCAGAGAGGAAGAACGTGAGCATGAGATGCAGAAGGCCATGTTGGAGATCAAGAACAAATTTGGCAAGAATGCACTGCTTAAGGGAATGAATCTTGAGGAAGGCGGAACAACAATAGAGAGAAATGGACAGATAGGCGGACATAAGGCCTGATTGGATATATTCCGGAGCGGAGGTTTTGTATTGAAGTATAATATATTTGGAACAGAATCAGGAAGATATGATGATATCATAGGAATGAAACATCATGTGTCAGAGAGACATCAGCATATGAGCATGCATGACAGAGCGGCACAGTTTGCGCCATTTGCTGCACTTACAGGACATGGTGCAGCTATTGAAGAGACTGCCAGACTTACAGATGTCAGATTGGAACTCGACGAGAGCAGAAAAACAGCACTTGATCATGTGCTCTCTGACATTATGGAAAGCGGCAGACAGGAGAGGGTATGTATAGAGTATTTTATACAGGATGAGAAAAAATCCGGGGGAAGATATGAGAAGATATATGGGATCATAAGCAAGGTTGATACTTACCGTAAACGCATAGTTATGAAGGACGGTGCGGAGCTGCCTGTGGATGATGTGGTGGATATAGTGTGTGACAGGAGTTAGCTGATATTGCCTGTGGATGGTGTTGTGGATATAGTAAGTGACAGGAGTTAGCTGATATTGATTGTGGATGATTTTGACATAATTGAGCTTGATATAGAAGGGGATGTATTATGCAGATACATCATGTATAAGGAGATGCGAGTTTATGAATAAATCGGGATATTTGAACAATGGGTCTTATAGCAGCGGAAGGACTATGGTTATAGCGCACAGAGGAGCCAGTGCTCTTGCATATCATGAGAATACTCTGGAGGCATTTCAGATAGCTATTGATCTGCATGCGGATATGGTTGAATTTGATGTGAGAAGAACAAGGGATAATGTGCTTATTGTATATCATGATCCAGCTATAGATGGGCACAGAATATACGAGATGACATATAACCGGATAAACGATATAGCATCGAGATCTGGATACAGGGTGCCTGCGCTTGAGGAAGTTCTTGATCTATGCAAAGGAAAGATAAAGCTTGATATAGAGCTCAAAGAAAGCGGATATGAGAGACGTGTCATAGATATGGTTAAGCAAAGATATGGTTACGGAGAGTTCTCTATAAAATCGTTTAAGGACAGGGTTTCATATAACGTGAAGGCTATTGATCCCAAAATACGCACCGGTCTTCTCCTTGGCAGGGAGAATGTGGGATTTGGTGTCAGACTGAACGAATATTTTCCGGAAAGACGTATGAAAAAGTGCAGTGCGGATTTTGTGTCGCCACATTATCTCCTGTGCACCAGGGAATATGTAAAGAGATTGCAAAAGAAAAGTATCCCTATATATGTATGGACGGTAAACGACAGAAAGATTATGAAAAAACTTATACGGCAGGGGGTGACAGCAATCATATCAGATCGTCCGGATGTGTTGAATAACGTTATAATTTCTGATATATTGAAAAAAGATAGATAAAATGAGGGAGGAATGATATGCACAAAATACTGTATTATGATTATGCAGCATTTGCTATATTTGCAATAATAGCGGTGTCAATCATGGTTAAAGGACTGACTAGAGGAAAACTGAACAGACAGTTTTTTATGGTGCTTATTGTAGCTTTGTTCGCCACTGTCTTTGATATAGGTGCTATAACTTTTGATAATCTTGAGGATAGGAATGCAGTTGTTCAGTATCTGTTTCATACGGGATACCTTTTTTTTCATAGCTTATCAACTCCGTTGTATGTAACATATATAGTAAATCTTGTTGATGGTATACATATTTTTAAACATAAAGGAAGACATATTCTTATGCAGCTTCCTTTTATGGTGCTGGTTGTCTGCCTGATGATAAATGTGTTCGTGCCATGTATATTCTCAATTGGACCGGATGGTGAGTACAAAAGGGAGGCCTGGATGAATTATCTGTATCTCATGGCGGTCTTCTATATATTAGTCGGCATCATAGTTGTTATAAGATACAGAAAGAGGCTCAGCAAGAGAGTTTTTACGTCGGTTATAGCTGTGTTTCCTATGGTTGTCGCAGCTGCTCTTTATCAGTTACAAAATCCGAATGTCCCGGTGGAGATGTTTGCAAATGCTATAGGGCTGCTATTTGTTGTGCTGTTCATACAGAGTCCGGAACAGATAGTCAGTGGTACGACGGGGCTGAACAAGATAACCAGATATATGAGCGATATCCAGAATGCTATGGATAACGGTGAGCATATAACGATTATCATTATTTCTCTTGAGAATGACAAGACACTCAGAGAAATGATGGGGGTTGCAGAATACCACAAATTATTGAAACTTCTTGCTAACCGTTTCTTGATGTGGGGAAGAAGATGGAAGAGTTCCGTTGAGTGGTATTATCTGGGCAATGGCATGTTCAGGTGCGTGTTCAATGGAAAATACGCTGACCAGGCAGAAGACTTCGCTTCATTTGTGAATAATGAAATGAAGAAGGGCTATGAATATAATGATATGCTCATCAATACTCTTGCGAATATATGTGTTCTGTATTGCCCGGATGATATAGATGATGTGGATACAGTTATGAGATTTGGCGTAGAGATTACAGAGCGTAAGTATGTCGGTGAGGTGCTGTATGCAAAGGACATCTATAAGAAGGATCGTTATGACATCATAAGAAGTATGGATGTTATCATAGACAGGGCATTTGCTGAGGGCAATTTTGAAGTCTTTTATCAGCCGATATATAGTGTAAAAGAGAATCAGTATAACAGTGCTGAGGCACTTCTCAGACTGCATGATGATGAATATGGTTTTGTTTCTCCTGAGATATTCATACCAGCCGCAGAGCAGAACGGAATGATCCATAAGATTGGAACATTTGTGCTTGAAGAGGTTTGTAAATTTATCGCCAGCAAAGAATTTAAAGAGACGGGACTTGAG
>URJI01000058.1 GCA_900548215.1 uncultured Coprococcus sp.
CCTCTGCCCAGGATTCAAGCTGTGCAAACACATACACAGGGATCACCTCATACTGTTTATCACCGGTCTTTGTTCTGAAATATGTGAGTCTTACATCATTGAATGTTACTTCTGAATATCCAGTATAGCCAGCGAAATGCTGTGGCACGGCTTTCTTAAGACTTTCTACAGCCTCATCCCATGTGATAAGTTTGTCCACCTGATGAAGTTCATCTTCCGATCTCATCGGCCAGTATCCGTAAAACGTCACTATCCCATCCTCGTTGAACGACATCTGATAATAGGATCTCTCAGAATAATAGTAACTGCCCGTATCTACATAACCATCTTCCCCGCTGCTGCTTGTTATGGTATCAATACCTGTTGCTACAGGCTGATATATCGCTGTATCATTGATCGAAGCATCGAACCGGACTATATATCCATCTTTGTCATACTCTATGACATTGTAATCCGCTCCATCATAACCTTTATACATATCTATGATCGATGTCTGGACCACATCCTTAAAGCCCCAGGAAGCCATGTCCTCCGCAGCTTTTCTCCCGGCCTGCTCAGGGTTCATCCCACAGCTGTTTTCTGCTTCTTTATCTGTACTTTCTTCTTTTTCCGTGTCTTCGTTCAGATCATCCGGATTGTAGTCATAGTAAGTAATGCTACGTATCTGTCTGGCCGCCATCTCGTCCGTGATCTCCTCAGGATATGCCCTTGATACTGCAAATGCCTCATCTATAGACCAGTCAGAACTCATAAATCTGACAATATAAGGCACTCCGTTCATCTTTCCTATAAAATACTCTCCACTGTAATCCGGTTTTTCTCCACTGTTATCCTCTAAGTATTTATCAATACCGGCTCTGTCAACATCCTCGTTGAACATTTCCTCAGGGTAATTGTATATCCCCTCACTCTCATCAAGAAATGTTTTAACTATCTCCTCCCGGGTAGTATCTGTCAGAATACCCATTCTGTAGGACTTCGTATACATCCTGTCTTTACCAGGGACGATTATATCTTTATCATCTATCGAAATCTTCTTTAAGTTTGTCCCATCCACCGGCAGATCTGTCTTTGCACTCTCAGGTATGCCAAGCTGCTGGGCCAGAAAACCTCTGTTCTCATCAGCCGACGCTTCCTCAGATACCAATGCATCAGCTCCAGACGCACCTGAATCATCAGTCTCATAATTTATATCCTTATCGCTGCACCCAGTAAATGCAATAACAGCACACATCACGGCAGATATGATCCAGCCTTTTTTCCTCATAATGGTATCCTCCTGTCCTTGAACAAACGTTAATTAAGAACGCCTAATTACTACTTCTCCGCCTGCGGAAGTGCATCTATATCTACAAAATCCGGTGAAGTTGTAGGATCATATGCCTCCCCATTTATAGGCCTGACCCCATAGTAATGTCGGTCATTTTCTCCAAACTCCTGCGGAACTGCAAAACCAATGGTACAATCCAGGCTCTCTCCTCCAGCCAGTCTGAAAAAGAAATATCTCATTGATCTCTCATCACCATCTGTATATATTGGTTTATCAAAATATACGATGTCCTCTCTGGCTGTCATTTCCCCGCTATCAGATACACTTGTAACCTCAAGCGGAAATGTATTTGTCACTGTCCTGGTACCACAATTAGTGAGCCTGCATTTTATAAAATATACCTTTTGAGGCATCGTCTTTGTATATGTATATTTATCAATAACGTCCTGATTCCTTGCCAATATTTCATCCATTTCCTCATAAGTGTAAGCATCAAATGGAGCCTCCTGCATCTCTTTGACCTCCGGAGCCTCTTTCCAGATGGAATCCCAATCAGTGACGTCTTCCAGCAGATTTGATACAGGCAGGGTCTGGGACTGGAAGTATTCTACAGGATATTCCGTCTCTGCACTTATATCATCTCCTTCCAGAACATCGGCTGACAGAAGCTCTACCTTTACAGGTCCATCATAAAAAATGTTGTCACCGACCACAGCTCTGTTATCTTCAGATGTGTCATTGTTCTCTACGCTCTCAGCATCAGTTTTATCTGCTGTCTCTGTGACCGCATCGGTCTCTGAAGCCTTGCGGTTAATCCTGTCAGAAACTGACTCTTTATTCTCCTGAAGCCAATATGCAACGATACCTGTAAGCAAGATCATAAGCGCCACAACAACAGATATAAATGCGCATCTTTTTTTATTCATCTTCCATGTCCTCCAAACTCTGCCTTCTATAACTTAAACGTTTACATTAGAATTAATCATATAAAGTATAATTCTTTGTGGAATCAGGGCTCCACCATCCCTTAGAGTCAATTGGAGCTGATACTGAATGTCTCTTCTTAAGTCTCGCATAAGAGGCTCCTTTCGCCTTAACAGTATTTTTAAAGCTGGCCTGAATACCCACTGAAACTCCATGTGCCTTTGACATATCTTTTGTACCGCTTCCACCTTCTGTATTAGCTCCCTGAACTCTATAATAGAGCATAGGTCCCTCTGTAGGATAGATATAGACCCTTGTACTGTTATACTTATATCTAAAAGGCGAATAACTTACCGAATTATTATTTCCATGTACGAACAATGTATTATTTGTATTTGGTTCTCCCTTCTTGCCATAATCACACGTTGCAATATCACTTGAATCAGCCTTAGCTGTCCCTGCAACTCCAACTGCTCCTGAAAACGCCATAGCACCTGCTACCGCAAACATAACTGCGCCTGTCTTTAATCTTGTAATAATTTTTTATTCATAATATATCTCTCCTTCGTTTCTTAATAATTTCTGGTATGCATAATAGCTGCATACACATAACAAGCAATATACCTGTAGCAATGTTCACGCAGTATGTCTTACAATCAATCCAATATAAGAAAATTTCCACACTAATCCACACCGATACAAGAACTATGGCCTTTTTCTTATTTCTGCGCTTTTCATACTCCATCAAAGGTTTTATTCTATTCTCAACTGGACTCAGCAAAGCTATTACACCGCCAGCGATGATAGTGATATACACAATTATAAGAGGCCTGCTAACCAGCTTTGGTACAAAATACGATGCAATCATTATGATAGTTGATGATATAAGACATAACACTGAACTTTTTGAATGAAATCCGCCTGAAGAACGCCTTATAGTCACGAAACTTAATATGATAAACAGACTGCTGAGAACATCCCCCATAATAATTCCTTCCACAATTCCACCCAGAAATGGAAGCACACTGAACAGAATGTTCCCAAGAGCATACTCATACAGTTCCGCATCCTCCTCCACAATACAGTTTTTATCAATCAGCCACCTGACTATTTGTTTTTTCATACTCGTTTCCCTTTATTAAATATCTCTGCAGATTTGCGGGGCTGCCCCTACTATTTTGAACCTGCGTTCATGCAGGTCTCCTGTAGGTATCGCCACAAAGCCACGCTTTGTGGCAGGTCGATGGTGCGCATTGATAGTTACTCGCTTACGGCTCGTAAGCGCACCATCTCATTCCTCGGGCTTTGGAAGTGCATCTATATCCACATAATTCGGCAAAGCTGCAGGATCATATTGACACGGCTCCCCATTTGCAGTCAAAGGTCTATCACCGTAATAATGATGGTCATTCTCCCCAAACTCTTGAGGAACCACAAGTCCGATCGTACACTCCATGCTCTCATTACCAGCAAGTCTGAAGAAAAAATATTTCATTGACCTTTCATCTCCATCAGTATAAATCGGCTTATCATAATACTTAAGATCTTCTCTAAATGTCATTTCCCCTGTATCAGAAACACTTGTTACCTCTAATGGTAATGTGTTAGTCACTGTTTGAGTGCCCTCATTTGTAAGCCGACACTTTATAAAATATACTTTCTGTGGTCTGACAACAGTTGTAGTACAACTGTCTATCAAATCACTTGCACGTTCATTTATTTCTGCAGCTTCTTCATTTGTGTATTCCCCATATGAGGATTCCTGCAATTTCTTAAATTCAGGAGATGCTTCACATACTGCGTCCCAATCGGTAATTTCCTCGGACAAATTTTCTGCTGGAAGTTCCTTAGACTTAAAATTCTCTACAGGATATTTCATCTCTGCACTTATATCCCTGCCTTCAAGCACATCGGCTGACAATAACTCAATCTTTACACGTCCAATCATCATAATATTGTCGCCGCATTCATCTTGGTAATCTTCCGTTGTATCATTTGAATCATTATCCATGCTGCTTTCTGTAACTGACATAGCTGTTGTCTTTTTGTTTGCATCCGTCTCAGTAACTTTATAACTTACCCGCTCTGTCACTGGCTCTTTGTTCTTCTGCAGCCAATAAGCCAACATAATTGTCACTATAATTATCAGCACCAACATTGATACAGCAACATATTTCTTCTTATTCAATTTTACTTGTCCTCCAATTGAGTTAAACACCTGCCATACAGCTATGCTGTATAGCAGGATAGTTTAATCTTTATTTTTACTTAATTTCAATCATATATAGTGTAATTTTTTGTTGAATCAGGACTCCACCATCCCTTAGAGTCAATCGGAACCGTTGTAGAATGTCTCATCTTAAGTCTTGCGTAAGACATACCACTCTCTCTAACTTGATTTGTAAAACTGGCTTGAACACCTACCGGAACCCCATGAGCATTTGACTTATTTTCAACACCACTTCCTGCAGATGTTTTTGCGCCTTGAACTCTATAATAAAGCATCGGACCAACCGTAGGATATATAAACACTTTAGTAGAATTGCTTTTATATCTAAAACTAGTATAACTTACAGAATTATTGTTCCCATGGCTAAATGGTGCATTATCTGTATTGGCTTCTTGATTTATATCACTGCTGTATATATCAGTATTTTTCAGATTTGCATACGCAGTACCGGCTGCCCCTGCAGCTCATGAAAAAGCCATAGTTCCTGCCATTGCGAACATAACTGCTTTCTTATTGAAATTTTTAACTATTTTCCTACTCATATTATTTCTCTCCTTTGTTTATTAATAATTTCTCTTATGCATACGTAATAGATCCATGCTGAACCACACTTATACAGGAACTATAACCCTTTCTGGGCTTTTCAAATTCGTTCTCTTTTCTTGAATTTCTCTATTCCAGCAGGTTCCTTAGGTTGATATACGAATGCACATGAAGCTGAATTTGCACTTGTTTTAAGTTCATTTGTCAATAAACCCGTCAACACACGTGCCACACTTATAGCCTTGTTCTTTGATCGTCTATCCATCTGATATTCCTCCTCTCTTGAACGCCAGCCATAAGAAATCACCTTCGGCGATGGGCTGGTGCTGCATATCAAGTTTTCACAGAAACTTGACACATACCTTTTCTACAAAACGTCTTGCAGATTCATTCTACCTTTTTTCTCATAAAATTCTACAGCTATTAACCCAACGGTCATTTTTCGATACCGAACGTCATGTTATCTTTCGGTGAACGGTCATTTTTGAGGGGTGAGTGGTACATCACCTTCAAAATAGACCAAATATATAGACATTTATCTGTTTTATAATATAATAAATGTGCGTATATAAAACATTCCATACCAAAGGAGCTGTACTTGATGTCACAGGAATTTACCTACATAGTCATATACATCATAGAAGCATTCATTGCCTACTTATATCTTTCTATCTCATATAAGAGAAAAAGAAGCGTCATGTACTCCATACTTATAACCACTATATGTTATGCAGCTCAGTTTTGCTTTTCTCTTATAGGGAACGTTGCACTCAACATGACGTCATTCCTGGTGTTTAATTTTGTATTGATGATTTTTGCATTTGATGTCTCATTGCCAGCCTGCATATTTAACGCACTTGTAATGACAACGCTTATGACTACCTGTGAACTTGTGCCAGGCAATATCATTGGATCTATATTCGCAAGCAACAAATCCGTATTGCTTAACAGCAACCGGATACTCATGCTGGTCATAACCTCCAAGGCTCTATATCTGCTCACACTTTTTATACTTGCCATGGTCATGAGAATTTATCACGGCGAGAGGATCATATATACATTGGAGAATACACTTCTTGCTGTCATTCCCATGCTGTCATTTGTCATGTTGATTATTTTGTTTTATATATGCTGTAGCAGTCCGCTGTCCAGACTACAGGATTTTCTTATAGTCATATGCTCCATATGCCTTATCATCATCAATATACTTGTCTTCTGGATACAGAATTACTCAGGAAATAAACACAGAGAGATGATGAAATTGCAGGCAGCGTTACAAGCCGAAGCCGAAGAAACCCACTACTACAAGATGCTTGAAAATCATGACAAAGAGCAGCGTATACTTATACACGACATAAAAAATCACCTTGCTGCTATATCTGCCATGGCTCAGGACGATGAATCACACAATATACAGACTTACATTGACCATCTTATAACAGCTCCTGCATTAAATACACGGATTGTTCAAACTGACAATACACATTTTAATCTCCTTATGAGCAGATATATATCCATATGTCAGAGCAAACATATAACACTTCATCTGGATATAATAAATTGCAAGATAGACTATCTTCAGCCAGAGGAGATTACATCTCTATTTAGCAACCTGCTGGACAATGCCGTAAGTGCAGCCGAAACTGCAGCAGAGCACATTATAGATTTTAAGATCAATGAAAAGGGAGAACACAATACCATAATCTCTATCAATAATTCATGCGACATTCTGCCTGATTACGATGCAGATAATATGCCCATGACGACCAAACATGATACAGCAAGGCATGGATATGGAATGAAAAGCATACGACGGATCATAGACCATCATGATGGAAACATATACAGTCACTTTGATGAGAAAGAGCACGTATACCACACCATTATAAATATGTTTCACTAATTTAGAAAATTACACAGAAAAGGATACTTTATGATTTTTGCAATATGTGATGACAACAAAGACGTCTGCCGCGCTATAGAAAAATACGTGGCAAACTATTTTATGAAAAAAGATCTGGCTATACCAGCTATATATACCTACTATTCCGGTCAGGACATTACCCGCTCAGATCTGAAATATGACATAGTGTTTATTGACGTTGAGATGCCTGAAATGAACGGTATAGAAGCATGCCATGTGCTGGCAGAAGCAAATCCCCATACTCTTTTTGTGATGATCACATCACATGATCAGTATATAGACGACGCATTCAGACTTCATGCGTTTCGTTTTCTCACCAAGCCTATTGACTGGGACAGATTTGACCATTGTCTACAGGAAGCCATATATATAACAAACACCTACAATACCAAGGTCAACATTGTCCACAAAGACGGCTCTGCCACAGTGTACACAGACGAAATAATCGCCGTTGAACCATCAAGTAAAAAAAGCATAGTCCATACAGTCTCAGGCGTATATAAATCTCCCAAGGATATGAATTATTGGCAAAAGCAATTAAACTTTGCGGGATTCTATGTTCCATCCAGAGGATTTATAATCAACTTTGAACATATCAAAAGAATCGATAAAGAAAGGCAGCTCGCCGTCATGGAGGGAGGCCTGGAGGTATATATATCAAGGCGTAAGTCAAAAGATTTCAAAAATTCATACCTTACATACTTAAACAGCGTCACATAAATCATATGTGACGCTGTTCTCAGTCTGTGCTGTAATTAACTATCATATATCCCTTATCCATCTCTATCTGTGCATCATCCGACACTATCTTGTTGCTTATACCCAGGCTGTCAGCTATCTCGAATGTTCTGTCTTGAACATTGTATTCAAAGCCTGTCAGAGTAACCCCTGTAACAACTCCTCCATACGGAATAAATGATATATAATCATAGCCCTCTATTCTATTTATCTGTCTGCCTTCACTTATCATGGTGATAAGGTTATGATCATCCTCTATCCAGGCATTCACGCCCTTGTCACAACAAACCTTTAAAAGTCCAATATTTGCCATGGTGTGATCCATCCTTGTCCCTGTGGCTCCGACTATATAGATATTCTCCGCTCCTATCTCCATGGAATGGAGAATACCCACATGCGTATCTGTAAAATCCTTATGGGTTTCAAGATTTACAAACTGCATACCCGTCTTTATTTTTGCCAGCTTACGGTAATATGCCACGACCTTCGAGTTTGCCGAGTCGAAATCTCCGACTACAATATCCGGTATGATCCCCAGTTTTCTGCACGATTCAAGGCCCTTGTCCACTGCGATTATACAACTGTCCTCAAGGTGTCTGTCAATGATACTCTGCAATGTAAACAGGTCAACCCTTCCGCCTGTTATCATGATACAATTTTTCATATTCTATCCAATCTTTATCCTGTATGATGTGCAGCAGTAACTTTTATCTGCATACCCCGCCACACTTATCTATATGAATCAAATATCTCAAGGAACTTGCAGCTATTGTCATACGCATCGCCGCCAAACACAGCAGAACCGGCAACTATAACATTCGCCCCTGCATCTATTACATCTGTGACATTCTTCAGATTCACGCCGCCATCAACCTCAATATTTATATCAAGTCCTCTTGAATCTGCAAGTGCTCTGACCTCACGCACCTTTCTGAGCGCCGAAGGTATAAATGACTGTCCGCCAAATCCCGGATTGACACTCATCACAAGAACCATATCCAGATCATCTATCACATAGTCGAGAGCTGAAACCGGTGTGGCCGGATTGAGTGCAACTCCTGCCTTCATGCCAAGCTCATGTATCCTGGCAACTGTGCTGTGAAGATGCTTACAACTCTCTGCGTGCACCGTTACCCAGTCTGCCCCTGCTTTCTTAAAGTCCTCAAGATATCTCGCCGGCTCATCTATCATGAGATGGACATCGAATATCATGCCAGTCTCTTTCCTGAGACATTTTATGACAGGTGCACCAAATGAGATGTTCGGTACAAATGCCCCATCCATGACATCTAGATGGAGAGCAGGCACATGCGCCCTGTCGAGCTCCTTTATTCCATCTGCTATGTGTGCAAAATCCACTGACAAAAGTGAAGGTGAAAGAATTATCATTTTACCATTTCCTCTTTTCTTTTAAATCATTATATATCATTACATAATCATCGTAACGTGCCCGGCTTATATCACCATTTCTGACCGCCTGCTTCACCAGACAATCCGGCTCACTTATGTGATTGCACATATTGAATCTGCACTGTCCGGTGTACACTGCTATATCCGGGAAATACTCCTTCAGATCATCCGGCTCTATGGAGTCTACATATAAGGACGAAAATCCCGGGGTGTCCATGATATATGTATTCCCAGATATATGCATGAGTTCGGAATGTCTGGTTGTATGTTTTCCCCTCTTTATCTTGTCGCTCACGGCTCCTGTCTGGGCCTCTGCATCAGGCTTTATCGCATTCAGTGTGGATGACTTTCCAACTCCCGACGGCCCCGCAAACACTGTCGTCTTATCCCTGATGATCTCTTTCAGTTCATCTATTCCCTCATCATTTTTTGCACTTATGAACAGTGTCCTGTATCCGCTCTTGCCATACGATCTGCACACATCCATATTCTCTGCCGACAGATCCAGCTTGTTGAAGCAGATAACAGTCTTCACACCACTCTTCTCCATACTGACCAGAAACCTGTCCAGAAGATTGAAATTCGGTTCAGGTTCACTCACAGCAAATATGATTATGGTCTGATCCACATTTGCAACAGCGGGCCTTATTAACGAGTTAAATCTAGGCAATATCTCAACGATATTACCTAGATTGTTCTCTGCATCAAGTATCTCTATATTAACATTGTCTCCGACCAGCGGCTTTATCTTCTTATTGCGAAAAATCCCCTTTGCCTTGCATTCATACAATACACCATCTTCCGCATCGATATAATAAAATCCGCCGATACCCTTTACTATCTTGCCTGATATGATATTTGCTGCCACTTATTCTTCATTCTCCTGTGTAAATGTTGCTGACAAGTTACCTGTATTGAAGCTCGATGTCACATCTATTCCCTCAGAATCCGTGATAGTCACTGAGAAAGATCCCTCATTTGTCTCAAGTCCTGTAGGACCCGTCAAACCATCTATGCTTACAGGGAGATCGGCCTCTCCAACTGTGCCACTGTATACTGAATAGCTCTCCTTGCCTATAACATAGGATATGCTTACATTGACATTGCCAAATGTCTCAAAGTCAAATTCCACATTCGAGATTGATCCGCTGAATGAAACCGAATAAGTAACTTTCTTTTGTCCCTTGCTGACAACATATGTGACCGTGGCTCCCTCGTCAAGCTCTGTATTGACTACAGGATCCTGTGATATTACCTCGCCCTCTGGCACATTGTCATCGTAGTCATAGCTTGGTGATCCGACCAGCTTACACTCTTCCAGCTTGGCTGCAGCATCTGCCTCTGTCATGCCTACTAGATTAGGAACAATGGCAGGTTTCTGCTCTTTTCCATTACTAAGTATGATCTTGACTGTGGATCCCTCCTCAATCTGAGTTCCAGCGACAGGATCTGATGATATTACGTGATCCTTCTCGACATTGTCATCATACTGATAGCCATGTGTCACCTTGAGGTTCGCCTCCTCAAGCAGCGTAGTAGCCTGTGAATCTTCAAGGTTGACAACATAAGGCACTTTCGTCATCTTTCTTCCTGATGATATGACTATAGTTATCTGTGTATCCTGTGTGATTGACACACCCTCATCTATACTCTGGGATATTACATATCCTTCCTCTACTTTATCATCAGTCTGCTCTTCAAATACATAGTTTGTGAAGCCGTTCTTCTTCATCTGCTCTTCTGCCGCAGTCTTATAAAGGCCGACCACATTCACCATAGGAATAGTCTTTTCCTCTGTGACATCATTCGTTCCCTCTGTGGTTATGACGTCTGTACTCTTCTCAGTGCTGTCACTGCCGCCGAACAGATTCCATCCCGCGATCTTGCCGATAAGCAATATGGCAAGTATGGCAAGAACAACCGCTATGGCTATACTTGCAACCATAATGATCTTCTTCAGTCGCGGATCAAGCTCATCCTCACTGCCAAATGATTCATTCTGCATAGATGACTCACCGTTATATGAATTGTCCGTGTAACTGTTATCTTCTGTATCGTAATCATCATCATCGTCGTCCGGGAACAGATCATCAAGCTGTGAAGGCGGCATAACAGGTCTGTTGACCTGTGGCTCTGATCTTCTCGGCTGCGCAGCTGGAGTCTCTGTCAAATCTGATGTCTCCACCTGTCTTCCAGTCTTTATGGCCTGCATCTCCTGCTTTGTCATCTCTATAGTAGGGGATGTCGGCACATTCACCTTTGGAACAACTATGCAGTCTATATTCGGATTCTCTTTTACTCTGTTGAGATCAGCTATCAGAGCATTCGCCGTGAGATATCTTCTCTCAGGCTTTTTCTGTGTACACTTTCTGATAACCTTCTCAAGACTTGTAGGAATATCAGGATAATACTCCCTTGGGGATATCATCTCTCCCTGGATGTGCATAAGTGCTATGGCCACATTGTTCTCACCCTCAAAAGGAACATGGCCTGTGAGCATCTCATACATCGTGATTCCCAGTGAATATATATCGCTTCTCTCATCGCTGAAGCCACCGCGGGCCTGCTCAGGGGATATGTAATGCACACTTCCCATGGCATTCGTCGTGGTCGTACTTGATGATGCAGCTCTGGCTATACCAAAATCCGTAACCTTTAGTGTACCATTGTTAGAAATGATTATATTCTGCGGCTTTATATCTCTGTGTATCGTATGATGCTCATGAGCAGCCTGAAGTCCCTGTGCAATCTGGATGGCGAAATCTATCGCCTTCATAGGCTCTATCCTGCCGTTCTGCTGGATGTAATCCTTCAGGGTTATACCCTCAACAAGCTCCATAACAATGTAATATATGCCATTGTCCTCGCCTACATCATATACATTCACTATATTCGGATGCGACAGTCCTGCCGCTGACTGAGCCTCTATTCTGAACTTCGTCACGAAATTGATATCAGAGCTGAATTCAGGCTTCAGCACCTTTATGGCAACATATCTGTTGAGTACATGACATTTCGCTTTATATACCTCTGACATACCGCCAGATCCTACCAGCTCTATGATCTCATATCGACCACTGAGCATTATACCCGGATTTAACATATAACTTTATTCCTCCCAATCTATCGCAACCACAACAGCAGATATGTTGTCCTTGCCGCCGTAGTAATTAGCTCTCTCTACAAGCTTCTTTCCAGCATCTGCGACATCATCTGCCTCAGATATGATCTCTCTAATCTCGTCATCCTCGATCATATTGGACAATCCGTCTGAGCACAGAAGTATCTTGTCGTCTGCTGAAAGCTCCACCTCAAAGAAATCAGGAACCACATCATCACCTATTCCCAGCGCTCTTGTTATAATGTTCTTCTCAGGATGATTTCTGCCCTTATCTCTGTCAAGCTGACCATTCCTGATGAGTTCTTCCACCAGTGAATGATCCATAGTGATCTGTCTGATCCCGTTATTTACTATATACAATCTGCTGTCGCCTATATTTGCAACATACATGATTCCATCATCTATGACAGCCGCAACAAAGGTTGTTCCCATTCCGGCATAGTCATCCGGATTGCTGAGGGAAAGTTTATATACTTTATCATTGGCATATATGATCGCCCTCTTTAAAAGTGATACGGGATTGTTGATCTCGCTCTCTCTCACATATTCTGTTGCCGCCTCTATAGCTGTCCTTGATGCAACGTCCCCGGCTTTATGACCTCCCATTCCATCTGCAACTATGTACAGATTCTGAATCGGTCCCACAGGCTTATCTGTATAAAATATACTGTCCTGGTTCATTGAACGTTTCTTTCCAACATCTGTTATTCCAAATGATTTCATATCTATATCCGTTCTCCATCATATAAGACAATCCATTTACAGGATTATCCGCCTAAAACACCACTCTGCATATTCTAGCACATGAAATAAAAAAGAACAAGACGAACTATTATCAGTCCATCCTGTTCTCCTCTTCGTATTTGCGGCGCAGCTGTCCACACGCCGCATCTATGTCTCTTCCCATGCTCCGTCTCACCGTGGCTGTTATCTGGTTTCTCTCCAGCACATTTTTGAAATTCTCTATAGACGCATTGTCAGCCCGCTCATACGATCTCTCCTTTATAGGATTCACGGGGATGAGATTCACATGACAGTTTCTGCCCTTTATGAGATGCGCAAGTTCCCTTGCCTTCTCCGTGCTGTCATTCTGTCCCTTGACCAGAGAATACTCAAATGTGATCCTGCGCCCGGTCTTTTCAAAATAGTAGTCACAGGCATCTAACACCTCTGCTATCGTATATCTATTGGCTATCGGCATGAGTTCACGTCTGTCCTCATCATTCGGGGCGTGAAGCGACAGTGCAAATGTTATCGAAAGGTCAAGATCCGCCAGCTTTTTTATCTCCGGCACCAGGCCGCAGCTGGACACCGTTATATTTCTCTGGCTTATGTTCAGTCCGTCCTGATCAGTGAGCATATTTATAAATCTCACAAGATTGTCAAAGTTATCAAGTGGCTCTCCTGTACCCATGACGACCACATTTGACACCCTCTCACCTGTGATCTTCTGAATGCTGTATATCTGTGACAGCATCTCTGAGGCTGTCAGATTTCTCACAAGCCCGCCTATGGTAGACGCACAGAACCTGCATCCCATGCGGCAGCCTACCTGTGAAGATATACACACGGAATTGCCGTGCTTGTATTTCATGAGGACACTCTCTATGACATTGCCATCATGCAGCCTGAAGAGAAATTTGTTCGTTCCATCCTCATCTGATATAAGTCTTGTAACCACAGACACTCCATATATACCCTGTTCATCCATGAGTTGTCTGAGATTCTTCGGAAGATTCGTCATCTCATCTGTGCCATCCGCCAGTTTGACATGAAACCACTGATATATCTGCTTTGCCCTGAACGCAGGCTGACCCACGTTCTGAACCCACTCTTTCAGTTCATCCATTGTCATTGATTTCAAATCTGTCACTTTGTTATCACTTTCCACACCCAACATATATTATACCTGTATATCCTTTTTATTTGTCTCTGCGAAACTTTGATATAAAGAATCCGTCGCACTCGTCAACTCCCTGTATCAAAGTTATATATCCGTCATGTCCACCGTGCCCCGGCAGATAATCTTCTATATTGACCGTCTTAAAATCATGATTGTCCGCAAACCATGCGGCATTGTCCTGGTTTTCTCTTCTGTCTGTGGTGCACGTAGAATAAACCAGTGTTCCACCAGGCTTCACATATCCAGACACCACATCCAAAATATCCCGCTGAAGCTGCGCCAGCTCATCTATGGAGCTGTCCGTCACGTTATACTTTATATCATTCTTTCTGCCCATTATACCGAGTCCTGAACACGGAAGGTCTGCTATGACCACATCTGCTCTCCCTATCAGCTCTTCATCTACTTTCCTTGCATCCCACACCTGGACCTCTACGTTCCGAAGTCCAAGCCTGTCCACGTTCTCCTCGATAAGTTCTGTCTTTTTGTCAGTGAGATCACGGGATATAACCTTTCCTGACTCACCGGCAAAATATGCGGCATACATCGTCTTGCCCCCCGGTGCTGCACACACATCCACAACTAGATCTCCCTCTTGGATATCAGCCACCTTCACTGCAAGACATGAACTCTGATCCTGCACTACAAATTCGCCGTCAAAAAATCCAGGAACCTTTCTTATGTAATCATAACCGCTTATCAGAAGTGATGTCTCACTTATCATACCTCTGCTAACATTTATCCCTGCACGTTCAAGCTTATCTGCAAAGTCATCTGCACTGATCACCGCTGTATTTACACGGATCGCAGTAGGGCGGTCATCCTCACCGCTCTCAAGCATACGCTCTACAGTATCACTGTCATGATCCTTTAAAAGTATACCGGCAAGCTCCTCCGGTATCGAGTATTTCACAGACAGATACTTCTGTAAATCTTCTGATCTATCAGGATATACTATACTGTACTTGCTCCTGGCGATGTTCCTCAGCACTCCGTTCACAAATCCCCTGAGACTGCCAAATCCATGATCCGTGGCAAGCTTTACGCACAAATTGCAGGTGGTGTGATCCTGAATAGAATCCATGTAGAACATCTCATATACTCCCATTCTGAGCACGCACCTTATAAGCGGCTTGCATTTGTTCACTCTGGTCTTTGAAAATGAATTGATTATATAGTCAAGGCGTATTCGCTTTTCGGTGACGCCCTCAACCATACGTGTTATATATGCCCTGTCCTGTTTGCTCATGAACTGGTTGGCCTTAAGTGCCGTATTAAGTGCCGTATTTGAAAATGTATGATTCTTTTCTATATCAAGCAGGGTGGTCAGAACCACCTCACGGGTATCTCTCTCCATATTGTTATATTCTCCGATTTATATCTGCTGCCCTTCAGACAGTTTGTTGCCTGCAAGGAATGCTGCGGTATCCATTATTTTCTTGCCCTCTGGCTGAAGTCTTGTGATCTGAAGTGCATTGGTGCCGCACGCTATGGCAAAGCTCTTCTTTGTCACATTCACGATCTGTCCGGGAGCAAAGCCACAAGGCGCATCGACAACCTTTGCTCCATATATCTTCACATTCTTGCCATTTATGCTGGTAAATGCGCAAGGCCACGGCTGAAGGCCTCTCACAAGTCTCTCTATCTGCTCTGCCGGCTGCAAAAAGTCTATATGGCCCATATCCTTACTGAGCATGGCCGCATAGCAGCTCTTTGAGTCATCCTGCGGAGTTCTCACCGCAGTGCCGTTCTCAAGCTTTTCAAGTGTCGATATGATAAGCTCCGCTCCACACGCAGCGAGCTTGTCAGTGAGGCTCTCTCCTGTATCATCGCCCTCTATAGGAACTACACTCTGCTCTATCATGTCTCCCGTGTCAAGCCCCTTAGCCATATACATGGTGGTGACTCCCGTCTCCTTCTCACCGTCTATGATAGCTCTCTCTATAGGGGCTGCACCGCGGTATTTCGGGAGCAGGGAGGCGTGTATATTGATACAGCCATATTTCGGTATATTCAGGATGCTCTCTGGAAGTATCTGTCCATATGCAGCAACCACTATGACATCCGGAGCATATTCACTTATCACATCCACATTCTCCTGATCCCTGAGCTTTGCCGGCTGATATACAGGGATATCATGCGCCATGGCTCTTACCTTTACAGGGGTTGGCTGCAGAGCTTTTCCTCTTCCCTTTGGCTTATCCGGCTGTGTATAACACGCAACAACCTCATGTCCTGCCTCGACTATCTTCTCCAGGGCATTTACCGCAAAATCCGGAGTTCCCATATATATTATTCTCATCAGTCATTCCTCCTGTATATGCTATATCGTCAGATCTTATGGATCTGTTTAGTTCTGTGTAACCTCATGAAGTCCATCCTCCACAAGATCCTTGTAAAGCTTTCCATCAAGATGATCAAGCTCATGGCAGATCGCCCTTGCAAGAAGTCCCTCACCCTCAACAGTAATCTCCTCCATATTCTCGTCATAAGCCTTGCATATGACATGCATAGGCCTTGTGACTGTTCCAAATTTTCCAGGGAGGCTGAGACATCCTTCCTCGCCTGTCTGCTCACCATCAGACTCTATTATCTCCGGATTGATAAGGCAGAGCGGATTGTCGTCACACACGTCTATGACAACTATTCTCTTGAGAATACCTACCTGAGGAGCGGCAAGTCCCACACCATTTGCCTCATACATCGTGTCAAACATATCATCTATAAGAGTGAGTGTCCTGTCATCCATCTTGGTCACAGGTCTGCACGTCTTTCTGAGTATGTCATCTCCGTCCAATCTGATATTTCTTATTGCCATTTCTATGATCTCCTTTTCTATAATTATCTCTAATACATATTCATAGGATTGAAGTCAAAGAACACGTTCACACCACTCTCATCTATATCCCTGAGCCATGTCTCAACGGAGTCCTTTATATCAACCAGCACATCGTAATCCTGATGCTTTATATACAGTACCTTTCTGTACATATCTTTTATCTTTGCTATGGCAGGATCCGACGGTCCCACAAGAGAAAGTTTCTTTTCATTAATATATTTCCCCCTTATAAGAGAATACATCCTATCTATTATATTGGCAAGCTGTTCTTCATCCCCGCCCACGGCCATAATGACCAGCATATTCCATGCCGGAGGATATCTCATGAACGATCTGTACGCCTCCTCCGTTTTGTAGAACATATCATAATCCTGAGCCGCAGCGGCAACGATTGCGTAATTGTCCGGCTTATATGTCTGTATGAGAACCTTGCCAGGTTTGTCTCCCCTTCCGGCTCTTCCCGCGGCCTGGGTCAGCAGGTCAAATGTTCTCTCCCCAGAGCGGTAATCGCCATTAAACAGCGTCAGATCTGCAAGCAGTATACCCACGAGGGTTACATTTGCAAAATCATGTCCCTTTACTATCATCTGGGTGCCGATAAGGATATCTGCCTCGCCTCTGCCAAAGCTCTCCAGTATCTGCTCATGGGAATTCTTCTTTGATGTGGTATCCCTGTCCATCCGCAAAGTTCTGGCCTCTGGGAAAAGCCTGTTCACTTCCTGCTCAACCTTTTCTGTACCGGCTCCGTACCCGCCTATGAGTTTCGAACCGCACGACGGACACACTGTCGGTTCAGGGATGCTGTAACCACAGTAATGACAGATCAGCCTTCCAGGTGAATTTCTATCGGTGTGCTTTGCAAGTGACACATCACAGTGTGGACATTTGACGGATTCCCCACAGTTCCTGCAGAACACAAAACTGTTGTATCCCCTCTTGTTGATGAACAGCATGATCTGCTCTTTCTTTTGAAGCCTGTCGGCAATATCTAATGCCAGCTCATCGCTTATGATGGACCTGTTGCCTCGTCTCAGTTCTTCCCTCAGATCAACTATACTGGTCTGTGCAAGAGGCCTGTCCGCCGCCCTGTTATTCATCGTCCACAGTCTGAACTCTCCTGTCATAGCCCGGCTGTAGCTCTCTATGGACGGTGTTGCGGATCCCAATATCACGCTCGCACCCTCCATCCTGGCTCTCTCAAGTGCCACATCTCTGGCGTGATATTTTGGAGGACTATCG
>URJI01000059.1 GCA_900548215.1 uncultured Coprococcus sp.
CAGTTGTTACGCTTCGTTCAGCGATGAGTCGAGAGGGCGTGACAGAAAAGAATCACAGTGTGATCTGAGGACGGTATATCAGCGGGACCGTGACAGGATTCTTCACTGCAAAGCGTTTAGAAGATTGAAACATAAGACACAGGTGTTTCTGTCGCCCGGAGACGATCACTACAGAACAAGACTTACACATACTCTTGAGGTTTCTCAGATTGCCAGGACGATAGCAAGGTCGCTCAGGCTCAATGAAGATCTGACTGAGGCGATAGCACTGGGACATGATCTGGGACATACTCCGTTTGGACATGTGGGAGAGAGAACTTTGGCATCTTGTGCCGGGAACAATTTCAGTCACAATGTGCAGAGTGTAAGAGTGGTGGAGAAGCTTGAGAACAAAGGCGCAGGTCTTAATCTTACGTGGGAGGTCAGGGATGGTATACTGAATCATAAGACATCCTGTATGCCGGCGACCCTTGAAGGCCAGTGCGTAAGGCTTGCGGATAAGATTGCTTATGTGAACCATGATATAGATGATGCCATAAGAGGTAATATTTTGAGGGAGGACGATCTTCCTTCCAACATAACTGATATACTTGGAAAAGATACGAGGACGAGATTAAACTGTCTCATACATGATGTGATAAACAGCAGCCAGGATAGGGAAAAGGTTGATATGTCGCCTTACATCGGTGATGCTCTTGCGAAGCTGAGAACTTATATGTTTAAGTATCTTTACACAAATCCAATTGCCAAATGTGAGGAGATCAAGGCGGACAAGATGCTCCGCATATTGTATGAGTATTTCATTGAGGATGCCAGCAGGCTGACGAATGAATGCGTGGAGATGATATATATGGGCGAAGACCCAAAGACGGTGGTGTGTGACTATATAGCCGGAATGACGGACAATTATGCCATAGAGACATTTAAGAGCATATACATACCTAAGTCGTGGAAGGTGTAATAGGAGGAATAGCATTGTATTATTCGGATGACGTGATAAATGAGGTTTTGTCCCGGAATGATATAGTGGATGTGATAGGCAGCTATGCGAGTCTTAAAAAGAAAGGCAGCAATTATGAAGCCTGTTGCCCATTTCATCACGAAAAAACTCCATCGTTTAAAGTTAATAGAGAAAAGCAGATGTACCATTGCTTTGGATGTGGTGTAGGTGGAAATGTATTTACATTTGTCATGGAATACGAGAATCTGAATTTTCCAGAGGCAGTTGAGAGATTAGCTGACAGAGCCGGAATACAGCTCCCGGAAAAATCCATGAGCGCACAGGAACGCTCCAGAGAACAGTACAAGATCAATCTGAAAGAGATGAACAAGACTGCTGCAGCGTATTTCCATTATATATTGAAGCACAGCCAACATGGAGAGAAGGCGTATGAATATTTCAGGGATGTAAGAGGTCTCTCGGACGAGACTATCAACAGATTTGGCCTTGGATATGCAGATATATACAGAGATGACCTATACAGATATCTGAAGAGCAAGGGATATACAGATGATCAGCTCAAGTCCTCAGGACTGGTACAGATAACCGAGAGGGAAGGTGGAGTGGACAAGTTCTGGAATAGAGTCATGATACCTATACTTGATATAAATGGGAAAGTCATAGCGTTTGGTGGACGAGTGCTGGGCGATGGCAAACCCAAATATATCAATACAAGTGATACAGCGGTGTTCGACAAGAGTCATACGCTGTTTGCCATGAATATAGCGAGACGCAGCAGAAGAAAAGGTTTTATATGCTGCGAGGGATATATGGATGTCATATCCATGCATCAGGCGGGGTTTGATAATGCGGTGGCGTCACTTGGAACGGCATTTACTTTTGGACATGCCAATATATTAAAGAGATATACAAATGAAGTATATCTGGCATACGACAGCGACGGTGCAGGCGTTGAAGCCACAAAAAAAGTTATAGCTATACTGCGTGAGATGAACATGCAGGCCAGAGTTATCAATATGAGACCGTATAAGGATCCTGATGAGTTTATTCGTAATCTTGGAAGCGAGGCTTTTGAGGAACGGATAAAGAATGCTGAGAGTGGAATGATGTTTCTGGCAAGGATATGCTATGAACAGTATGACCAGAGTGATCCTGGAGAGAAGACAAAGTTCCAGAATCATATGGCAAGGGAATTGTCTTATATAGAGGATCCTCTTGAGAGGAACAATTATATTGAGGCTGTTGCATATAAATATGATATTGATCGGGATGCCCTTGCTGTCAGAGTTCATGATTATGGAGTGTCTGGAGCCCCGAAGCCGGATATAGTCCAACGTGAGGAAAGACGCATGGAGGAACAGCGGTTAAATGAAGGATTGGATACTGGATTTTTGGAGTACGACAGCAGTCAGTATAACGGAAATCCTGAAGCGGGGAAAACGTCTTCAAATGGTGGAAAGACTGCAAGGCTGCTCCTTACATGGCTTGTGAACGAGCCGGCTTTGTTTGCAAGGCTGGACGGAATTGTTGACGAGAATGATTTTGAGCAGGGGGTGTTCAGAACCGTGGCTGAGAGACTTTTTACTCAGTACAGGAAAGAACATAAGGTTATTCCCGCTGTGATTGTTAATACGTTCCAGGATCTTGAAGAACAGCGGCTTGTGGCAGGAATGCTGCAGACAGACCTGGCGGTTGATATGTCGGAAGAAGAGGTGAACAGCGCCATAACCGATGTCGTGCGCAAGGTCAAGCTGTCCAGTATAAAGAAGCAGATAGAGACTGAGACTGATATACAGAGGGTACAGCAGCTCATAAAAGACAGGAAGAAAATAGAAAAATTTAAAGTTGTGTTATAAAGGACACATATATATTTTATAATACATTTCATGGAGGAAAATGATGAGTACAATTGATACTAATATTTCAAACGATGACAGGAATATGATCAAAGTGAGTGAGGATGAAGCGGTTAATGCAAAGTTTAATGCTAAACTTCAGGATCTTTTGGAGATTGCGCATGGCAAGAAAAATGTAATAGAGGATACAGAGCTTATAAAACATTTCAATGATCTGAAAGAAGTATCGCTTGATCTTGATACCATGCAGAAAATCTTCACTTTCCTTGAGAAGAATGGAGTGGATATTCTTCAGATCACCGAGGATGAGGAAGAAGAGCCGGTTCTCGATGAGGATGCTATATCTGACGGGGAGGATGTCGAGAAAATAGATTTCACTGATACAGGAGATATCTCAAGTACAACGCAGGATCCTGTCAAGATGTACCTCAAGGATATAGGAAAGGTTCCTCTTCTGAGCGCTGAGGAGGAGATCGAGCTTGCAAAGAGAATGGAAGCCGGAGATGAGATGGCGAAGAAGAAACTTGCAGAGTCAAACCTCAGACTTGTTGTCAGCATCGCAAAGCGTTATGTCGGAAGAGGTATGCTGTTTCTTGACCTGATCCAGGAGGGAAATCTCGGACTTCTCAAAGCTGTAGAAAAGTTTGATTACAGAAAGGGTTACAAGTTCTCAACATACGCTACATGGTGGATCAGACAGGCCATCACCAGAGCAATTGCAGATCAGGCGAGAACTATACGTATACCTGTGCATATGGTTGAGACCATCAATAAGGTCACAAGAGTCAGCCGTGAACTTCTTCAGAAGCTTGGACGTGAGCCACTCCCTGAAGAGGTAGGTGAGGTTATGGGACTTCCTAAGGAGAGAGTTCAGGAAATCATGAAGATTGCCCAGGAGCCTGTATCGCTTGAGACTCCTATCGGTGAGGAGGAGGATAGCCATCTTGGAGATTTCATTCAGGACGAGAGTATTCCTACGCCTGTTGAAGCTACAAATCAGACTCTTCTCCATGAGCAGCTAGATGAGGTAGTGAGTACACTTACAGAGAGAGAGCAGAGAGTCATAAAGCTCAGATTTGGATGGGATGATGGAAGACCAAGGACACTTGAGGAAGTTGGAAAAGAGTTCAATGTAACAAGAGAGAGAATCCGTCAGATCGAGGCAAAGGCGCTCAGAAAACTCAGGCATCCTAACAGAAGCAGAAAGCTCAAGGATTTCCTGTACAACTAATCAGAACGTGAAAAATACAGATAAGAGAGAATGTCAAAAGATATATGAAAGATATAGAATTATCACTCAGAATGAAGACTGTTGCAGATATGGTAAGTCCCGGCAGCCGCGTATGTGATATAGGCTGTGATCATGCATTTGTGTCTATATATCTTGTGGCAAATGGTATATCGGACCGGGTCATAGCATCGGATGTTAGAACCGGTCCTTGTGCTATAGCCAGAGAGAATATTGACAAGTGGGGATATGAGGACAATATAGATCTGAGACTTGGAGATGGGCTTTCCACGGTGGGATCCGGTGAGGTGGACAGCATCATTATTGCAGGTATGGGCGGTATGCTCATGACTGATATTCTGGACGCTGGAATGAATGTGGTGGAACAGGCAAAACAGATAGTCCTTCAGCCACAGTCGGAGATAGAACATATCAGGAGATATGTGTATGGTCATGGCTGGACCATAGTTGATGAACGCATGCTGGTTGATGCCGGCAAATACTATGTTGTAATGAATATAGATGTGACACGGGCAGAATTTGATGATTGGTGTAATAAGTCTGAGCTCTCGGACATATATTACAAATATGGTTATGTGCTTATGAACAGACGCGACAAAGTGCTCGGCGAATATCTTACTGAAAAAAAGAAAGCGCTTAAAGCGATAGTATCGGGACTTTATAAAAGTGATACGGAGAATGCTGCAAGACGTGCAACAGAGCTGGAATACGAGCTTGAGTGTATAGATAAAGCGCTGGAATATATATGATGATTGGGAGTTGTGTGTATGGAAGATCTGAATCAGAATCTGAAGAATGCGTCAGATGCCGGGAGAAGCGTTGACTCGCTGAAACTGCTGGCAAAGGAGTGGGCCAGAAAAGTTGGAGTTGACTCGGTTGACAAACTGAATGCTATAGCATCTTCAGATAACAGCATAGAGCTTATACTTGTTTGCGAGGCGATGCAGAGTAACTGTATATATGAAATAGCAAAAAAAATTGCAGGACAGGGAAAGAAGATCATTCTGATATCCGGACCAAGTTCGGCGGGCAAGACGACTTTTTCACATAGACTCAGCATACAGCTCAGGTCTTTGGGGCTTGTACCCCATGCCATAGCAGCGGACAATTACTTTGTAAACCGAAAGGACAATCCAAAGGATGAGAATGGCAATTATGATTTTGAATGTCTGGAGGCCATGGACATTGAAAAGCTTAACAGAGATATGACGGCACTTCTCTCAGGAGAGCGGATAGAGATCCCTGCGTTCAATTTCAAGATTGGAGAGAGGGAATATCATGGAGATTTTCTGCAGATAGATGACAGTGATGTTATTATAATGGAGGGAATACATTCATTGAATCCGCAAATGACATATATGCTGGATGATTCCGACAAGTACAAGATATATATAAGCCCACTCAATCAGCTGTATATAAATAAAGCAGGACAGGATCCTGTAAAAGTGTCTACCATTGACAGCAGACTGCTGAGACGTATGATCAGAGACTACAGGACACGTGGAAGTGATGTTGAGAGAACCATTTCAATGTGGAAGTCTGTGAGGGCTGGTGAGGAGAAATATATTTTCCCATATGAGAAAGAGGCGGATGTCATGTTTAATTCTGGACTTTTATATGAGTATACGGCTATAAGAAGTGCTGCAAGTCCTCTGCTTGCAGCTGTGCCGGAAAAATCAGAATACTATGATGAGGCAAGGCGCCTTCTTGACTTTATGAATATGTTCTGCGACATCGATACCAGTTATATACCACTAAACTCAATCATAAGAGAGTTTATAGGCGGGGGATGTTTTAGAATATGACATAAGACCTGTGAGCGTTATGCTTGAAAATTTTATGATATAAATAAATATGTTGTTTACATATGTAAAAGGCTGAATGGATATATGTATATCTGTTCAGCCTTTTTGCAGTGTTTTATGTTTGTTGTTGAGTCAGACTGTAAGCCGGGTTATGTCGAGAGTGATCATCTATCTAGGATCTATGTTGCCATAGATCTCAAGCAACCTACCTGGAATGCAGCGGGCAACTGTATCATTCCATGAGTTTTCCGGAGAAAACCCGCATTTGGTCTTGCTTCGGATGGGGTTTACAGAGCCTGCCATGTTACCATGACAGCGGTGAGCTCTTACCTCGCCTTTCCACCCTTACCATACGAATATGGCGGTTTATTTCTGTTGCACTGGCCTGGGAGTCGCCTCCACCGGACGTTATCCGGCATCCTGCCCTGTGAAGCCCGGACTTTCCTCACCTGCAAATAATGCAGCCGCGATCACTTATCTGACTCATATATTTTTATATCAAATAAGGCAAAAAAAGTAAAGAAGTAATTATAATTATGCGATAAAAACACATACTAGACTGTGTTAATATAAAACATATATGTAGTTTTTAATACTACTTAACACAGTTAAGAATGCTTGATGCCGGCGTTACTTCGTGATATAATAAATCGTACCAGAGAAAGTACTGTATTGTTTAGATGATCATATTTATACATGTTGTGTGTGGCATTATTATTTTGCAGTGGTATGTAAATATGGCAGGAATGTTGGCGCTGTGCGCTGGAAAGGATAGACATGGATAACATATATTTGACTAACAGAGATTATGTGAAGATAAAGAATATGAATCTTGTGAGTTATGGCGGCAACCAGAACTGGTCAAAGTCCAGAAAGATGCAGAAGGTTGGATGTGGAGTTATTGCTATGGCGGATCTTTGTATATACCTTGCGGAACAGAATCCGAATATGATGACAGATGCAATAAGAAAGATCAACAAACCGAAAGGGCTGTACAACAAGAATGATTATCTGGAGTTTGTGAGATTTTTTTATGTGCATTATGTGATACTGCTCATGCATAAAGGTATGCTGGGGATAGCTATGAAGCATACGATGAACAGATATTTCATGTTGAATGACATCGGACTTAAGGCGAAGTGGAAGATGTTCCAGTCGGATGAGGCCATGATGAAGGATATAAGACATCTCATAAGAAAGAATAAGCCTGTTATCCTTGCTATAGGACAGAACAGATATAACCCGTTTGGCAATAAGGGTATCAGATTCTACGTTGAGAAGGATGGTGCGATGAAGGAGTCCCACAGGGGGGAAGTTCATTCCCATTATGTTACTGTCACAGGTGTAGAGACAGTAAAAGGCAAAGAATATTTAGTTGTATCTTCGTGGGGAAAGAAGTATTATATAAATTATAAGGAGTACAGGGACTACGTGAATAACGTGGGTGACAAGATCACAAGCGGAATATTGTATATTCATGGCCTGCTCTGATAGGGATAAGCACATAAGGAGGACAAATGCTATGGACGCAATAACATGCATTAAGACAAGAAGAAGTGTAAGAAAGTTTACAGATGAGATGGTGCCTGCAGAGACTGTCAGAGAGATAGTAGAGCTTGCATCTTATGCACCGTCATGGAAGAACACACAGGTTATAAGATATACATTAGTTGAGGATGCTGATGTGATAGCCCGTATAGCGGCTGAGGGCGTTATGGATTTCCCTCTTAACCAGAAGACTGTCAGCAGAGCAAAGCAGATCATGGTTGTCACATACAAAGATGGAATTTGCGGATTTGAGAAGAATGGCGATTACAGTACAAGTAAGGAAGATCGTTGGGAGATGTTTGATGCTGGAATCGCAACACAGACGTTTTGCCTTGCAGCGCATGAAAAGGGCGTTGGAACTGTAATCCTTGGAATATTTGATGATGCAAAGATTGCGGATATTGTGGGGATACCTCAGGGACAGACTGTAGCTGCTGTTGTGGCATTGGGATATCCTGCATTTGAACCGGATATGCCGCCTAGAAAATCAGTAGATGATCTGCTTGTAGTAAAGTAAGATATATTTTATATAATTACATATTTGTTGAATTTGATGTAAGCTGCACTTTAGTATACAATCTAAAGTGCAGCTTTCTTAATGTAGGTTCTAGAGGAGGAATTTTGTTATGATTTCTAAAGCGGATATGCTGGGCAGTCTGTATGGAAAATTGCAATTTTCAAAAATAGAGAAGATGATGGTTGTGACTGGAGAGGATGCCTTTCTGTCAGCGGATGATATGGCGTCGCACATTGCAGAATATTTTGGCGGTGATAAGATAGTTGTAAGAAGCTCCTCGTCAAATGAGGATGGCAGTATGGCATCAAACGCTGGACATTATGAAAGTGTGCTGGATGTGGATTCATCCGATGCTGACGCTGTGGTTGATGCTGTAAGGCGAGTTCTGGATTCGTACAGAGTTGATCTTGATGATGTGGATGGCGAGCAGGTGCTCATACAGACCCAGACAGAAAATATAAGTTACAGTGGAGTGGCTTTTTCACGTGAATTAAAAAAGGACAGACCGTATTATACTATAAGTTATGATGTTTCATCTACGGATGCGGTGACAAGCGGCAGGGGTGGGACGACGGTATATATTCTAAGAAATGCACGGACTGAAGAACTGCCAGCGCATTGGGCAGCACTGATTACCTCGATGAGGGAACTGGAACAGTTTCTGCCAGACTATCCGCTGGATGTGGAATTTGCTATAGATGAGAAATGTGCTGTAACGATATTCCAGGTGCGGCCTTTGGCTGCTAGCATCAAAGGGGTCAGGTCGGCTATCCCGGATGACAAAGTATTTGAAGCTGCAGATGACTCTATGGCAGAGTATGATGCGCTGTGCGATAAGCTTGGAGAAAAAAACACTATATTGTCAGATATGGCGTTTTGGAATCCGGCGGAAATAATAGGAATAAATCCGCATCCTTTGGATTTTTCGCTTTACAGGGAGATTATCACATCTGGAGCGTGGAATCAGGGGCTTAGCTATATAGGATATAAATATGTGGACGGAGACCTGATGTATAAGATAGGAAATAAACCGTATATATCGCTCAAAAAATCATTTCTGGGACTTATGCCTGATGATATTGATAACCGACTGGAACAAAAGCTTCTTAGATATTATAACAGGAAGCTTCTGTCAGATCCGACGGCACATGATAAGATAGAGTTTGAGATAGCATTTTCGGATTATGATTTTTCTACTGAGGATAAACTTAATGAACTGAGTAATGGTGAATTCAGCGGTGAGGAGATCAGAGATATATCTGACTGTCTGTTTGATCTTACAAATAACGCGATCTGCAATTTTAAAAGAAACAGAATGAAGGATCTCAGAGCGCTCAATGGTCTGAGGGTTCACCGCGAGAATATAAGGAATAACTGGATTATGGCGGACAATGATGTGACTACGCTTATCCAGTATTTTGTGCAGCTCATAGAGAGTATAAAGCACTATGGAACTCCAAAATTTGCAAGACAGGCAAGGCTTGCATTCATATCAAAGGCAATATGCAGATCACTGGTGTATAAAGGATATTTTACACACAAGGAGATTGACGATTTTATGATGTCGATATATACTGTGGCATCTGAGTACGACTCTGATTTTCAGGATCTGGTGGATGGACGGATAACCAGAGTCACTTTTGATGAGAAATACGGACACCTTAGATCGGGCACATACGACATTACGTGCGAGAACTATGCGCAGAGAACATTTGACCTGTCAAAAGGAAGTGATACAGCCAGAAAGCAGAGACAGAAGATAGAGGAGTTAAAGCATAATCCATTGGATTCTGGCAGGCTGTTGGATGCTCTTGATGATATAGGCTTTTTTGTGGATCTGCGGGATTTCCTTGATTTCCTTAAAGATTCCATGGAAGAGAGGGAGTATTTCAAATTTGAATTTACAAAGTCGCTCAGTCTTGCAATAGACATATTGATCGAGATTGGAGAAAAGCTTGGATTTGAAAAAGATGATATGGCTTATCTTGAGGCTGTGGATATACAGCTTGCAGCAGGAATGGCTCCTGATATGATAAAGAAAAGATGGAAGACTGTGATATATGAAAACAGGGAAAAATACAAAGTTTGTTCCATGCTTATCCTGCCGGATGTTATATATGACAGGAATCAGGTAAAATGTATTGAAATATGGGAGGCACGTCCAAATTTTATCACATCTGAGTGCGTGAGTGGTGAGGTTGTTCTACTTGAGAATTACGAGAATGAAGATCATGAAGATATTGCGGATGTGAGTGGCCGCATAGTGGTTATCCCAAAGGCTGATCCGGGATATGACTGGATATTTGCAAAGGGAATAAAAGGTTTTATAACCAAGTATGGCGGGGTTGCATCCCATATGGCAATAAGGTGCGCCGAGTTCAATATACCGGCAGCCATCGGGTGCGGAGATTGTATATACAGTTTTGTAGAAAAACAGAAAGCAGTTACGCTTGACTGTGAGAACGGCAAGATAACGGCTTGTGAAGAAAATTATGGCAATTTTGAACGCCTTGGTTTGTCAGAAATATCAGAGAGGGAGGTATAGGCGGATATGCTTCATGCACTTATAACACAGCGGGAAGGCCATAATATGTATGGAAAATCAACTGATGTCCTGGAGGCTGCGTACGTTGAGTTCTACGAGAGCCTAGGGGTGAGGCTGTTACCTGTATCAAATTTTACAAGAAATCTTGATGAGGTGGTGGATGAACAGTTTGATTTTCTGATAGTCACCGGTGGAGGAACGCTTCATCCAAGACATTACATAGAACCACACAATGCGGAGCTGCAGCCAAGAAGAGATGCTGTTGAAGAAAGACTTATCATGTACTGCGTACAGAATAATATTCCGATAATAGGAGTGTGCCGTGGAATGCAGCACCTCAATGCTCTGTTTGGGGGCAAGATAAGTTATTCTGCAAGATTTAAGATTCCAAGACCCAGGGGAACTGACCATATGGCGAGAGTGGTTGGAACTGACAGATATGTGAAAATCAATAACTTCCATAGCGACTGTGTGTATGTTGAAAATCTGTCAACCATGTTCTACCCAATTGTTGTCGATGAGGAGAATGGATCCGTTGAGGCATTTGTATCACCTAACATGAGCATACTGGCATTTCAGTGGCATCCGGAGAGGTATTTTGAGAGTGAAGAGGGCAGGCTGTTTACCAGACATCTCATACAGGATTTTCTTGGACTCCCAAGGGATAATAAAAAACCAGAGATAGATTAGTTAAATAAATATAGTGCATTTGTTGAAATGGCAGATAAAAGATGATAAAATAAATTCATATGTACTTATGTGTTAGATAAGTTTCTACGGAGGCACAATTATGGAGAACGGAAAAGCTAAACAGCTGCTTGACAGGATACAGGATATCGTAGGTGATGGACAAAATGTTCCATTTGCGGCTGGAAAGGTTCTGGTAAATAGAGAAGAGGTTCTTGAGATCGTTGAGGAACTCAAGACGACTATAGATTTGGAATTAAAGGCATATCACGAGATAACAGACAAGAGGAGCAAGATTATAAAGGAGGCTGAGCAGGAGGCTGACGAGATCATAGCCGAGGCTGAGGAGACTGCATCCAGGATAAGGATGAGCAAGCCTAGCCCTCTGTATGTTGACAAGAAGGTCAAGAGTCTGAACAAGCAGGACAGACAGGCACTTAGGACTGCTAATGAGATATATGCCGCATCAATTATTTATACCAATGAGATGCTCATGGAGATCAATGAAACTGTTAATCAGGCATACAATATGATAAGTATGGAGAGCGACAGAGTTCTTGATTCACTTAGAAAGAAGTCTGAGATCATTGAGAACAACAAGAGAGAGCTCATGGAAGGCCTCATGGATATGAAGAAGCAGGAGAGATATGCAGATATCCTTGATATCAGCCAGCTCCTTGCAAACGAGCTGTATTATGAGAAGAACAAGGCAAAGGAAGAGGAACACACCGAGAAGAAGGCAGAGCCGGAGATGGTTCAGTGGGAATTTGACTTTGATGATAAGAAAGAGCCGGAGCCTATAAGAGTGAAGGCGTCCAGAGAGCCTGTCAGGGTGCAGGGCGATGATGGTCAGAAGAAAGATCAGTCTATACGTGTCATAAAAGATGATAGTACAGATGAGAAGAAAAGACGTTTTGGAGACAGAACACCTGTGAGACTGGAGGAATCTATTACAGATGCCAGTGCTGAGGGTGCAGTATCTGAAAAGAGTGGAAAACCTGATTTCAGAATCGGTGGCAGAAGTGATATATACGACGACGTGGATGATGGAGTTGTGTAATCGGTAAGCCCTTCGGAATGTTAAGGTTGAATAAGTTGATGAACGGCACATTACAGGGGGTAACGTGTCTAATACCGTATTATATGATACAAAAACAGTCCAAGATGTAAGTTGTAGGGGTGGATATATTATCATATAATGATGGTGTCGTCGACAGGAGACAACGTTAATATTATATATTACAAAACAGCGAATAGCGGAGGTAAAGAGTTATGGGTATTTTAAAGAGATTCAAAGACATCATGTCATCAAACATTAATGCACTGCTTGATAAGGCAGAGGATCCGGAGAAGATGATTGATCAGTACTTAAGAGATCTTCAGGAAGATCTCAGGAAAGTTAAGTCAGAGACAGCCACAGTTATGGCTGAGGAGCAGAGATGTAAGAGACAGCTTGATGAGTGTGATGCTGAGATCGCAAAGATGCAGAATTACGCTGAGAAGGCTCTTGTAGCAGGTAATGAAGGCGATGCGATGAAGTTCCTGGAGAAGAAGAACCAGCTTACACAGAAGCAGGTTGCGCTTCAGCAGGCATATGATGCAGCCGCTGCCAATGCTGCTAAGATGAAACAGATGCATGATAAGCTCACAAAGGATGTAAATGATCTGAATACAAGAAAAGAGACTATAAAGGCAAAGGTTCAGGTTGCAAAGACTCAGGAGAGAATGAACAAGATGATGAGCGGTATAGGCAATTCATCAGCTTCGATAGATGCATTTTCGAGAATGGAAGCAAAGGCAGATGCCATGCTTGACAAGGCTAATGCCATGAGTGAACTGAATGCAAACTCAGGTGATTCGATTGATGATCTTGCAAGTAAGTATGATGCAGCTCCGAATGCAGATGTTCAGGATGAACTGGCTGCACTTAAGGCTAAGATGGGATTATAATAATCCTGCATAATTTCAGATGTCGGAATACAGAGAGGAGTGCAATAGATGGGATTATTTTCAAATCAGTTTGCAAATGTTGTAGAGTGGGAAGAGTACAGAGATGACGTCATCTTCTGGAAGTGGACCAACAGAGAGATAAAGAAGGACTCAAAGCTTATCATCAAGCCGGGTCAGGATGCTATATTCCTGTATAATGGAGCTGTGGAAGGTATATTTACAGAGTCGGGAAGCTATACTATTGATTCACAGATCATACCATTCCTTTCAACACTTAAGGGATTTAAGTTTGGTTTTAATTCCGGACTTCGTGCAGAAGTTCTGTTTGTGAACACCAAAGAGTTTACATGTAATTGGGGAACGAGTTCACCGATCAGGCTTCAGGCTCCGGGACTTCCAGGCGGGCTCCCTGTCAGATCTAACGGTAAGTTTTCGTTCAAGATAGATGACTATAACGTTCTTATTGAGAAGGTTGCCGGTGTAAAACAGCAGTTTACTGTTGATGATATAAGAGACAGGATCAGGGGTATTCTTGATGGTCTTCTGATGAAGTGGATCACAAAGGTTGGCGGAGACGTGTTCAACCTTATGGCCAATTCTGTAGATATAGCTAAGGGTATCAAAGAAGATCTGGATATGGAACTTCTCGGAATTGGCCTTACCATCACAGATTTCAGGATCAGTGAGTTCACTTACCCTGAAAATATACAGAAGCGTGCAGATCAGGCTGCGGAATATTCAATGATTGGGGATATGAATAGATTCCAGCAGGTAGGAATGGTTGATTCTATGGCGCATGGGGGACGTGCCGGATCAGCAGGAAGCAACGCAGCTGATATGGCGAATGCAATGGTTGGTATGCAGATGGGAATGGCGATGGCGAATCAGATGGCTGGCGCTATGAATCAGATGAACCAGAGCGCTGGTGGAATGGGTGCTGTTCCTAAGTTCTGCCCGAACTGCGGGCAGCCGACGAACGGATCGAAGTTCTGCGGTAATTGTGGATCAAAGCTAGTGTAGATATTGTGTAATATTATTTTGCATGGCATTATAATGTTTGCAAATAAACGCTGTTATGTTATACTAAACAGATGAAATGAAACATATGTTTGGTATAGCTGACAGCGTTTTTTATGCTGATAGCACCTGGGCGGTTTATGTGGAATACATTGTGAGAACATCTACGGACGATACATTATAGATACATTATAGAGAAGTGCAACAGGAGGTTAATATGGCAGGACTTAATGATATGCAGCAGCAGGCGTGTGAGCATGTGGATGGACCGCTGCTTATACTTGCAGGTGCTGGAAGTGGAAAGACCAGAGTTATTACCCACAGGGTGGCGTATCTGATTGACCAAGAGGGGGTAAATCCTCTTAATATACTTGCTATCACATTTACGAATAAGGCTGCTCAGGAGATGAGAGAGAGGGTTAATCTGATTGTGGGAGATGGAGCTGACCGGGTGTGGGTCAGTACGTTTCATTCTCTGTGCGTGAGGATACTTAGAAGATATGCTGACCGGCTGGGCTATGGCAAGTCGTTTGACATATATGACGCAGATGATCAGAAGAGTCTGGTCAAGAGTATACTTAAGGATTTGCAGATAGATCCGAAGCGGTATCCGGAGAAGATGTTCATGAGCGAGATATCAAAGGCGAAAGAGAAGTATATGTCTTGCGATGAATTTGCGAGAAAAAATGCTGCGGATTTTGCTGCAACCAAGGTCGCTGATGTATATACGGAGTATCAGAACCGCCTCAGAAAAAACAATGCCATGGATTTTGATGATCTTATCTATAAGACTGTGGAGCTGTTCGAACATAATCCTGATGTGCTGGATTTATATCAGAACAGATTCAGATACATAATGGTTGATGAGTATCAGGATACTAATCACATTCAGTTTCTGATGGTGAAGATGCTTGCACGAAAGTACAAGAATCTATGTGTTGTAGGCGATGATGATCAGTCGATATACAAATTCAGAGGTGCGAATATAACCAATATTCTGGGATTTGAGAAGGAGTATCCGGAAGCAAAAGTTATAAAACTTGAGCAGAATTACAGATCCTGTGGTAATATACTTGCGGCGGCAAATGCTGTCATACAGCACAATGAAGGACGTAAGGACAAGGCTTTGTGGACGGATCGGGATGCCGGTGAAAAGATATCATTTGAGCAGTGTGACACAGAGTATGTTGAAGGAGACATGGTTGCCAGCAGGATAAAATCGCTTGTGAGACAGGGTGTGCCGTATAGGGATATAGCCATATTATACAGGACAAATGCCCAGTCCCGAATACTTGGAGAGAAGATGGTGTACAATAATATTCCGTATAGGATATATGGTGGAACAAATTTCTATGCCAGAAAAGAGATCAAGGATGTTCTGGCATATTTGAAAGTTGTGAACAATTCGACGGATAATCTTTACTTCAGGAGAGTTGTCAATGTCCCTAAAAGGGGGATAGGAGAGGCCAGCCTTGGCAAGCTGGAATCATATGCGGATGCTTACGGCATATCCATGCTGGAGGCAGCAGAACGGGCAAAAGAGATTCCGGGGATGGCGGCAAGGACCGCAGTGAAGATAATCCAGTTTGCGGAACTTATCGCATCGTTTAAGTCTATGATAGAAGAACAGGAAAGTCTGGATACTATATATGACAGAATCTTAGATGAGACCGGGTATGAAAGTGAACTGATAGCTGAACACACGGAAGAGGCCATGACAAGACTTGAGAATATAGATGAACTCCGCAATAAGATTGTGGAGTTTGCTGAGAATAGAGAAGATACCGGGTTGAGTGAGTTCCTGGAAGAGATAGCTCTGGTGTCGGATCTTGATTCGCTGTCGGAGAATGATGATCAGGTGAAACTCATGACACTTCATAGTGCAAAAGGACTAGAATTCCCGTATGTGTTTATATGTGGTATGGAGGAACGGGTATTTCCGAGCGGTATGGCATTGAATTCTGATGATCCTGATGCAATTGAGGAGGAGAGAAGACTATGTTATGTGGGTATCACAAGAGCGATGAAAAAATTGTATCTGAGTGCAGCTAAGGAGCGTATGATGCATGGCAACAGAGTTTACAGTGACGTTTCGAGGTTTATCAGAGAGATACCGCCACTTCTGTTCGAACATGAAGCAGATATGATTAATATGGCCAGGAGAAGACAACAGGAATCGGTAGACAGGTATAACCGCGGATTGGATGGCGGCTCCGGCTGCTTGGATGCAAGCTATTCGGGAACTTTCTCAGATAGTATCAGAAATTATGGAAGGTCGAATCCCTATAATGCGTATAAGGCAAAACAGCCGGCTTCACAGCCTGCTTTTGGGAAGGCTTTTGTTGTGGCAGGATCAGTGAAGCCTGATTATTCTGTCGGTGACAGAGTGAGACATATAAAGTTTGGTTCTGGAACTGTAGAACAGCTTGAGAAGGGGGATAAGGATTATGAAGTAACTGTCAATTTTGACAGATGTGGTATACGAAAGATGTATGCTTCGTTTGCAAAACTTAAGAAAGAGTAAATTGCAAATTATGTATAGAAATAATTGAATCTGTATGATATAATTTTTCATATGTTTAGAGAATGCTTGTATGAATTCTCAGACAAATCAACATAATATAATGAAACCCATCACAGGGTTAAGAAAGGGTGGATTGTAATGATGAAGAGTAATGATGTTATTTTAGTTAAGGGCGATGCAACAGAAGAGAAGGCAAAGAGCACATTGTTTGTGATACTGGTTATCATTGGTGCTGTTGCTGCTATAGCTGGAATTGCGTATGCAGTATATTCATATCTCACACCAGATTTCCTTGACGACTTCGATGATGATTTTGATGACGATTTTGACGATGATTTCTTCGATGACGAGGAAGACGCAGAAGAGGCACCAGCAGCAGATGACGCTGAGTAATCAATAATTGGTTATACAATTTGTCAGGATAAATAAAACGCTCTATCTCGATGGTATGTTCCATATGAGATAGAGCGTTTTATTTGTTTTGTATATGCATGTGTGCATAAAAAAATGCGGATAACAGGAATCGAACCTGCACCCCGAAGGACTAGATCCTAAGTCTAGCGCGTCTGCCAGTTCCGCCATATCCGCAAAAAAATAACCTCCCATAAGGAAGGAAATATCAAGAAAAAAGTGAGCCATCGGGGACTCGAACCCCGGACAACTTGATTAAAAGTCAAGTGCTCTACCGCCTGAGCTAATGGCCCATAATCTTGGACTTTAATAACTGGGCTAGCTGGATTCGAACCAGCGAGATGCAGGAGTCAAAGTCCTGTGCCTTACCGCTTGGCGATAGCCCAATAGCATCGCTTATATATGCGATAAAGAGAGGGTGGATAGAGGGACTCGAACCCTCGGCCTCCAGAGCCACAATCTGGCGCGCTAGCCAACTGCGCCATACCCACCATATAATATAAAAATGTGCCCGAAGGGATTCGAACCCCCGACCCACGGCTTAGAAGGCCGTTGCTCTAT
>URJI01000060.1 GCA_900548215.1 uncultured Coprococcus sp.
CTAAGGCACAGCTTGCAGAGCTTGCTATCGCTGATAAGGATGCTATCGTTGCAGATAAGATCTTCAGTGGTCTTGTTGAGGGACGTATCTCAAAGCAGGTTAAGGAGATCAGTCTTCTTGATCAGGTTTATGTTAAGGCTGAGGATGGAAAGCAGACAGTTGCTAAGTACCTTGAGTCAGTAAACAAGAGCCTTTCAATCGCTAAGTTTGTTCGTTTCGAAGTTGGCGAGGGTATGGAGAAGAAGAACGAAGACTTCGCAGCTGAGGTTGCTAAGCAGATGAACGTATAATAATTCGTATGTTCATATTTTGAATGGTTAATAATATATCTAGAAGAGAAAACCTTGGATACCTGATTTTTCGGGTATCTAAGGTTTTTTGTTTGATTGAAACACTATCTGCCTGTGTTATAATGAAAAAAAAGCTTTATATAATATACAGAAAAATATATACAGGCAGAATTACACAAGATATATAAATGGAATTCTGGCAGATTATAATCCTGTTTTATAAGCTTATTTAAGTTTATAAGCTGATTTAAGCTATATTTAAGTTTGACAGATATAATAGATTATATTCAAATAGATGCGGAGATGATGGTATGAGATTACTTCTTGCTGAGGATGAAAAGGCACTTTCAAGTGCACTTCAGGTTATATTGAAGCACAATAACTGTTGTTTTTTTGCTTGCGTTGTTCTGGTCAAAGAAGATATTCAGACCTGTTGCTGATAGTTATGATAAACAGAAACGGTTTATAACAGATGCAAGTCATGAGATTAAGACTCCGCTTACAATAATTGATGCAAATACAGAAGTTATAGAGATGATGAGCGGTGAGAGTGAGTGGACAAAGAATACAAGGGATCAGGTGAAAAGGCTCACGTCGCTCACAAATCAGATGGTTGCCCTTTCAAGACTTGATGAGAATTCAATAAGGCAGCTCATAAGTATTCTGGTTGACAATGCCATGAAATATGCCGCCATGGATGCCGGAGTTGACGTATTCTTAAAACGGGACGGATGTAAGATGTGCTTTGTGCTGCGTAATCTGACAGATGGAATGAAATCTGGGGATCAGAAGGTTCTGTTTGAACGTTTCTACAGACCAGACAGTTCGAGGAATTCGGAGACTGGCGGATCTGGTATAGGATTATCACTTGCAAAATCAATAGTTGAATCACATAAAGGAAAAATCACGGCAGTATGCGATGAAAAAGGATATATAACATTCAAGATTATAATGTAGCCTGCCATAATAAAAACAGCTCTGTCTGTCAGATACACTGTGTATCTGGCGGCAGAGCTTTTATTTACGCGAGCAACGAGCCAAAGTCCGTGCTTGCACGAGACCTTGGCGACTGCCGCGATAACTTGAGAAACTCGCGAAGCGTGTTTCTCATAGTTTTGTTCAGGGTTATGATTAAAAATATTGGGAGTACATGATTGTATGAGTTTTTTGAATAGTGTTGTGCACATTTTAATTTGGATAACATTATATTATTGAGTTGCGCACAATGTTTCACATAGATTGCGCTCAAGTTGCGCTTAAATATAGTTAAAATGCATAATTAATTTGCGAAAAGATTGTCTACAAGCGACATAGTAACCAGAAACATAATATGTTAATATAATACTAAAGAACAAACGGTTGCGCAACTGTTGTACAACATATCACAAGGAGGGACCCGCCCTAAGGCGGGAGGATCCCTTGTGATAATGCAGACGCCGCGCGAAGCGCACAGGAATGCGTCTGCAAATCATCACATTATTAGGAGGGCATATATGAGAAGACAGAGAATTGCAAAACAGATCGGCTGTGCGGTTCTCGCAGGATCGCTTGTTATAGGACAGATTTTCGGATCGGGTACTTCACTTATAAAAGCGAAGGCTGCTGAGAGCTGGGTTGATACATTTATGGTAGCAAATGGTGATTTTGAGACAGGAGACAGCAGTGATTGGACGTTAGATCCCGGATCCGGAGCTGAACTTGTGGTAAAAAATGGTGGAAGCAATGTAAATACTACATATTATCTGAACATATGGGCTTCTGATTCGTCCGATGCCAGCATTACACAGACTATTGCGTCTGTTCCAGCAGGAACTTACAAGCTTGAATATGATGTTGAGGGGGATGCTCAGGATACAGGCCTTACAGTTTCTGTTGCAGGTAAGAAGCAGGCTGTTGGAGCTACGACCGGATGGGATGCATGGACTACCAATGAGACAGAGGAATTTGTTCTTGAAGATACAACAGATGTCAGTATTTCATTCACGGGAAGTCTTGCCAGTGGATATTGGGGCAAGATAGATAATGTTAAGCTATATAAGCTTACGGAGGATGACTCAGATACAGTGGAGCCTGTGGAGGCAGGAATATATGTTGATCGTGTCAAAGATCTTACATACACTGATTTGAATGGAGAGAAACAGGAATTTATAGAAGGTGTGGATGTATCATCTTACGTATCCCTGAAGAACAGCGGCGTTAAGTATTATGATTTCGACGGCAAAGAACTTGATGATATTGGATACTTTAAGTTCCTTGCAAGCTGCGGTGTAAATTATGTCCGTGTCCGTGTATGGAACAATCCATATGACGCAGATGGTAATGGATACGGTGGTGGTGACAATGATATTGAGACTGCTAAAAAGATCGGACAGTATGCCACAGCGGCAGGTATAAAGCTTCTTGTGGATTTCCACTACTCAGATTTCTGGGCTGATCCTGGCAAACAGCAGGTGCCTAAGGCTTGGTCAGGCTTTACACTTGATGAAAAGGTAGCAGCAGTTGAGCAGTATACATCAGAAAGCCTCAAGACTCTTCTTGCAGCAGGTGTTGATGTGGGTATGGTGCAGATCGGTAATGAGACTACAAATGGAATATGTGGTGAGACAAGCTGGGCAAATATGGCAAAGATATTCAGTGCCGGAAGCAAGGCTGTAAGGGATATCAACAAGAACATTCTTGTTGCCATTCATTTCACAAATCCAGAGAGAAGTGGTAACTATGCAAGATTTGCGGGATATCTTAATACATATAAAGTTGATTATGATGTATTTGCATCATCTTACTACCCGGTATGGCACGGCACACCGGATAACCTCACATCAGTTCTCAAGAATGTAGCGGATACATATGGCAAGCTTGTAATGGTTGCAGAGACATCGTGGGCATACACGTTGGATGATGGAGACGGACATGAAAATACTGTCAGAAAAGGTAAAGACGATTCTACAACTTATGATTTATCAGTTCAGGGGCAGGCAAATGAGATAAGCTCCGTTATAAAAGCAGTAAAGAATACAGGTTCTTCAGGAATTGGTGTCTTCTACTGGGAGCCTGCATGGATTCCGGTAAATGTGTATGATTCATCTGCAGAAAACGCAGCAGATGTGCTCGCAGCAAATAAGGAAGCATGGGAGAAATACGGTTCAGGCTGGGCTTCATCATACGCTGGAGAGTATGATGAAGAAGATGCCGGCAAGTGGTACGGCGGTTCAGCGGTTGACAACCAGGCTCTGTTTGATTTCACAGGACATCCACTTGAGTCACTCAAGACATTTGCCTATGTACATACAGGAACAAAGACTAAGAGAGAGGTGCTTTCAATATCAGTTAATGATGTTGAGATAGAGATAACAGATATCGAGAATGTGGCACTGCCAAAGACAGCGACAATAAATTACAACGATGGCAATTCTGAGAGCGTGGATATCACATGGGAGGATGGAGCTCTTGAGAAGGTTAAAAACAATGGCGCTGGAACATGCACGGTAAATGGAACGATAACAGTAAATGATGAGACAGTGGAAGTTCAGTGCAATGTATCCATATTAAAGGAGAACCTGCTCGTAAATTCTGGATTTGAGTCAGGAAACGAGGGCTGGAATATCGCAGATGGCAGCAAGGGATTTGCAATCAAGACAAATGAGGATTTCAGAAACGGAAAATACTGCGGACATTATTACTATGCATCAGATTTCACATATGACGTTTATCAGACCATCACGCTTGAACCGGGAGAGTATGTTTTCAATGCATATCTTCAGGGCGGTGCAAATGGAAAAAATGACGTATATGAATTGTACGCAAGGATTGGTGACACAGATCTTGCATCTGATGCAGCAGTTCCTGATGGCTGGAAGGTGTGGCAGCATCCTGAAATAAGATTTGTTGTAAATGAGACAACTGAAGTTATGGTAGGAATGAGAGCTGCAGCCACAGGCGGTGCATGGGGAACATGGGATGATGCATATCTCTACAAAGATGCAGACATCATACCAACACCGAATCCAGGTCCAAATCCGGATGAGGTTAAAAATGGTCTTATCACAGAGGATGGAGTTACTTACTACTATGTAAATGGCGTTTTTCAGACAGAGTATACAGGTTTTGTAAAGCAGGACAAGCTCAACTACTATGTAAAGGACGGCGTTGTTCAGGCTGCCTACAAGGGCCTTGTAAAGAGCGGCAAATCAGGTAATGTATGGTACGTGAGAAATGGTGTTATATATACTGCATACACAGGCTTTGTAAAAAATGGAAATGGACAGCAGTGTTACATCTACAAGGGACTGTTTCTGCCGGGGAAGACGGGACTTGCAAAGAGCAGTGTGACAGGTAAGTTCTATTACGTAAAAAAAGGAATCATACAGACTGCATATACAGGCTTTGTGAAGAATCCAGCTTCTGGCAATCAGTGCTATGTTAAGAAAGGCGTGTTCCAGAGCAGTCTTACAGCAGTTGTAAAGAGCCCAAAGTCAGGTGTCAGATATTATGTAAGAAATGGAAGAATTTCATATAAAACTACAGGAGTTGTGACAGTATCAAAGGTGAGATATAGAGTTGTAAAGGGTGTAGTTAAGAGTATTATAAAATAATTACATAGAGATTCTATGTAGTATATGCAGTGCGGCAGTTCCAAAGTGGGACTGCCGCTTTAAATTGTCTGAATAATATTGTTGATTTGTGAAAAAATTTAGAAAAAATTTATATTTTTTACAATTATAGTTGAAAAAGTATGAGGAAATGATATAGAATGTGAAAGTATTTGTTTATATTATACTAAAAAGAGAAAAGGAGAGCATTATGGACAAATTCTTCAAAATCTCAGAGCGGGGGTCTAATATTAAGACTGAGATCATGGCAGGTCTTACAACATTCTTTGCTATGGCGTACATCGTTCTGGTCAATCCAAATCAGGTTGCAGCAGAGGGCAGTAAGGGCTGGCTGGCCGAGTTAGTGCCAGATATGGCAGGAGAGCTCGGTACAATATGGAATTCTGTATTTATAGCTTCTATATTGGTGGCTATCGTCGGTACACTTTTGATGGCATTTTTTGCTGACATGCCATTTGCACAGGCCTGTGGAATGGGCCTTAACTCATTTTTCTGTACTATTTTTGTAGCTGGAGCTGCATTTGCAGGTGTAAGTGCAATCCGAGGTTATCAAGCGGGTCTCGTAATAGTTCTTGTATCAGGTCTTGTGTTCCTGATTCTTTCAGTTACAGGACTTAGAAAGTATATTGCAGTTGCAATGCCTGAGTGCCTCAAGAAATCAATACCTGCTGGCATTGGTCTGTTTATAGCACTTATCGGACTGAAGAATGCATCGCTTATTCAGGACAACCCATACACATTTGTTCAGTTTTTCGATTTCCACGGAGTAATTTCAAATGGTGGTTCAGCTAAGGAGATCATGGCACAGATAGCCCCTCCTATAGTTGCATTTGTTGGTTTTATAATCATTGCGATTCTTGCAAAGCTTAATGTAAAGGGAAATATTATCATAGGAATCATTGCATCAACTGTTCTGTATTATGTTCTGATGCTTCAGACTCCTGAGTTTGATTTCTCATCAATTGGACAGTCATTCAAGGATTTTGGTTCAGTAGGATTCCTCGGAGTATTCCAGGGACAGGCATGGAAGGACGCTTTCTCAGCCGAGTACATCGGTGGTGTGTTCTCAGCAATCATGCTTGTGGTAAGTTTCTGTCTTGTTGATATGTTTGATACCATCGGAACATTATATGGAGCCGCTTCCCAGGCAAATATGCTTGACGAGAAGGGCGATCCTATGAAGCTTGATGAGTGTATGATGTGTGATTCTATCGGTACTGTTTCAGGTGCCCTTCTTGGTACTTCAACATGTACTACATTTGTAGAGTCAGCTTCTGGTATAGCCGCTGGTGGTAGAACAGGCCTTACAAGTTTAGTCACAGCTATCTGCTTTGCAATATGTCTGTTTCTCAGCCCTGTAGCAACTGTTGTTCCATCATGTGCAACAGCTCCGGCACTCATATTTGTAGGTGTTCTCATGGCTAAGAACTTTGCGAAGGTTGATATGGAAGACATGCGTTCAGCAGTTCCTGCTTTCGTAACATTCCTTATGATGCCACTTACTTACTCAATCTCAAATGGTATCGGTCTTGGAGCCATCACATACGTTCTTATCTCACTTTTCACAGGTAAGTACACAAAGAAGGATATCGTAGTAACATGTATTGCGATCCTCTTTATTGTAAAGTTTGTGACGGTAACAATGTAATAAATGCAAAAGGGAAATTTCCTAAGCGTATAATAGATATAAGGTGTGCTTTTCATAAATTGGGGAGTGCGCCTTATATATTTTTTGCATTTTATTAAAATGAACGTGTACTTTTTGCATTTCCTGAAATGAAACGACGGTTGCCAAAGCCAAAATTTTGTAGTATCATACCAACAGTGTACCAGTAGCCAATCGGATACGGCAATGGCCTCCGGAGCCATGACGGGCGGTTCGACTCCGCCCTGGTACGTTTTTTTTTACTTTTTTTGTGAAAGCGGGATTTTATATTCCATGTAAAAGTGGTATAACACAAGAAGAATTTCGTAGAGGAAGACAGAAATGAAGAGGAAGAAGAACAAAACAAAAGAGAATATAGAGAACATGGAAGTCGTAGGAGAAGCCGGAGCAGCAGGGTTGGATGCTGAGAATTTGTATGATGTGCTGGACGATTCTGATGATAACGGCCTGGACGATGAAGATGGCGACGGCTTGGATGGCGAAGACGGCGGTGATGATGAGGTCGGCAACGATATGGATGATGTCGATGATGAATCAGATGCTGGCGAAAGTGACGACTCATCAGAACTGGATGATGGAGGAGCTGACGGCGATTCAGATGATAATGAGCCAGATACTAGAGAGATTGGCGGGTTTGATGATATAGATGCTGGCGGATCTGACGACTTTGATGATGCTGATGTTGAATCTTCAGATAAAAAAGAGAATCATAAAAATCCGGTAAAGAAGAGACTTTATGAGGATTATGTAATAGATGACCCAGAGGACATGGATGAGGCACCTGACACGGGAGATATGTTTGATGATGAAGATCTGGATGATGACGACTATTATGCTGATGAGGTGACAAGCGGCAGAAGAAGGAAAAAAACTGCCAGACGCAGACAAACTGGCATATCAGGAAAGACTCTGGCAGCGCTCTGGATATTATTGGTGATATTGCTTGGCGGATATGTGTACCTTTTCTTTATAAATAAGACAATCATATCGGATGATGTGACTGGGCGTGACAACACAGTGAATATAGATATTCCAGCAGGGGCGAATTACAGCCTGTGCAACATAGATGAGATAAATCAGCTCATAGGTAATTATCTGCTTGCCAGAACAAAGGCTGATCAGGCAACTCTTCAGAGACTTGTAACTGATCCGGAAGAATTTAACGATATGACAAGTGTGGAGATTGCAGCACAGTATATAACTGCATATGGCAGGACCACGTGTTACATGGTGCCGGGGTATACGTCCGATTCGTATATCATATATGAGCTGTCAAATCTCACAATAAAGGATGTGAACAGCAATCCACTGGACATTCGGTCGTTCTATGTCACAAAGCAGGATGATGGAAGTTACAAGATCAACAATTCCAGCCTATCTGATGAGGAACAGGCATATATCAACGATATTGGAGCTTCGGATTTTATACAGGATATATATAAGCATGTGAAAGAGAACAATGATTATCTCAGCAAGCATGATGATACATTTAAAAAGTTTCAGGATATGTATGAGTAAAAAAATACAGACTCTTCTATAGATGCATTTCTTACCATATCTGAGGTGAGATAGTGACTTCATAGAGAGTCTGTATTTTTTCACTTTTTTTAGTTCAGATAAAACGGTTCGTAGGTCAAAAAGTCATGTTTTATATTGCCTCTGAGGAATCGATTTCATCTGTATCGATCACTACACCCCTGGTCGGGACGGGAGTGGAGAATACAATCTGAGTCTCAGTACTTCCAAATCTCTGGAGCTGGCCTATGAATGAGTCGAGATCCATTGTGTTTGGAAAACAAACCTTCATGAGCATAGAATGTGCGCCGGTCACACAGTTGCATTCAAGCACATTTGGACAGGCGTCAACGAATGGGTAAAATGTTGGCTTCTGTTTTGGATCAAGTGCCATGTGGATGAAAGCTGTTATGTGATAGCCAAGAGCCTCATGGTCAACACTTGCATGATATCCTGTTATGATGCCTGCTTTCTCTAATCTCTCAATTCTTGCTGAAACTGCCGGCGAAGAAAGGAAGACTTTGCTTGCCAGATATTTGAGTGGTGTTCTGGCATTGCCCTGTAAAAGATGAATTATTTTTCTGTCGATGATATCCATAACTATGCACTTCCTTTTCTTAAAATAAAAAAAAGGTGCGTTTCCTAAGAAACACACCTTTGCGTTTGCTTTACTATACATTAAATGATAAAAAAAATCAAGGATTTTATTAAAAAAACTTAACTGAAACTTTACTGCGGCTTTATTAGTAAATCTGCTAGGTTCACAAAGGGACAAATAAATGTTATGATATCTCTGCATATTCATTAGAAACATACTGACCTTGATCTGGCTGATACGTTAGATGCTGGCCGAGATTCAGAATAAGAAATATGTATTAATACAGTAAAATCATAACAGAGGAACGATTATGGCAGATGGAATAAGACTTAACAAATATCTCAGCGAGGCCGGTGTATGTTCAAGGCGTGCTGCAGATACACATATAGAAAATGGAAAGGTCACGATCAACGGAGAGCGGGCTGTCATGGGACAGAAGGTCATGCCTGGGGATGTGGTGGCTTTCATGGGTAAAAAGGTTCAGCAGAAGGATAGGACAGTGATCCTGGCATATAATAAGCCGATAGGACTTACCTGTACGGCGAGCAAAGAGGATCCTGACAATATATTTGATCACATAGATTATCCGATCAGGCTTCAGTATGTGGGAAGGCTGGACAAGGACTCCCAGGGACTGCTTCTCCTGACAAATGACGGCGATCTGTCAAATGCGATTCAGAAGTCGGTGAACAATCACGAGAAGGAATACAGGGTGCGGGTGAACCGTGAGATAACAGAGGATTTTATCAGGAAGATGTCAGATGGAGTTCCGATACTTGACACAGTGACAAAGAAATGTAAGGTGCGAAAAATAGATGACAGGTCGTTTATGATAGTGCTGACGCAGGGACTCAACAGACAGATCAGGCGAATGTGTGATGCGTTGGGCTACAGGGTAGTGAATCTGAAGAGAGTCAGGGTCTGCAATGTAAAGCTTGGCAATATGAGACCCGGGGAGCTCAGGGAGCTCAGCCGCGAGGAAGAGGCAGAGCTGAGACGGATAGTTGGGATGTAGTAGAAAGTGTGGATTAGTTTGTCAGATTATTTGAAAAACGAGTAATTAGTATAGTGATCTGTATGTTCTGATAATCATGGATAGTAAGAGTTAATTGGATAGTTTAGTTTATACAGGTAAATATATATTTGGATAGAATGTGCTAAATTGTGATAGGAAGAGTGTATATAGGATTTTATGAGGCAGTATCTGCCGGGGGGTGTGCATGGAAAATATTAGTGGAAATGTCAATGAAAATATTAATGAGAGTAACACCGATAATATCCAACAAAATAAGGATAAAAGCGGGAATAACGATAATGGCAAGATAACCAGAATTAAAGAACTTGTAAAGCAGCTCAACGATGCTGCAAAGAAATATTATATGGAAGATACAGAGATCATGAGCAATCTGGAATATGATGCTCTGTACGATGAGCTGAGTGCCCTGGAGAAAGAGACCGGGATGGTCATGAGCAACAGCCCGACGGTCAAGGTAGGATATGAGGTCGTCAGTGAGCTGCCGAAGGAGGCTCACGAGCATCCAATGCTTTCACTTGACAAGACAAAGGATGTAGGTGCTCTTGCGTCATGGCTTGGCGGTCAGAAGGGCGTAATATCCTGGAAGATGGACGGACTCACCGTTGTTCTCACATATGAGAACGGAGAGATGATAAAAGCGGTTACCCGTGGAAATGGTGAGATAGGCGAGGTTATCACGAACAATGCGAAGGTATTTGCAAATGTACCTCATCACATCCCGTACAAGGGCAAGCTGACGATCAGAGGCGAGGCGGTCATCAAATACTCGGATTTCAATGCGATAAATGAGAAGATAACGGATGCGGAGTCCAAATACAAGAACCCGCGAAATCTGTGCAGTGGCTCAGTGAGACAGCTCGATAACAAGATAACAAAGGAGAGGAATGTACATTTCTTTGCATTTAACTTGGTGGATGGCGAGGATGTGGACTTCCACAATTCATTCAAATATCAGCTTGACTGGTTGGAGCAGCAGGGATTTACCGTGGTAGAACATTACCTGACTGATTCGGCATCACTCCCGGGTAAGGTGAGAGAATTTTCTGAGAAGATAACAGAGAATGACTTCCCATCGGATGGTCTGGTACTAATGCTGGATGATCTGGCATACGGAAGAAGCCTGGGAACCACAGCCAAGTTCCCGCGAAATGCCATGGCATTTAAGTGGGCGGATGAGGAGGCAATCACCCATCTACGCTATGTGGAGTGGAGTCCATCAAGAACCGGACTCATCAACCCGGTTGCTGTATTTGACCCGGTGGAGCTCGAGGGAACCACAGTCAGCCGTGCCAGCATACACAACGTCAGCATACTTAAGTCATTGGCACTTGGCGAGGGCGATGAGATTGCTGTGTACAAGGCGAATATGATCATTCCGCAGATTGCAAGGAACTTAACCATGAGCGGTAACGTGGTCATACCGGCTGCGTGTCCTGCATGTGGCGGTGAGACTGAGATCGTGAGGGAGGAAGGCGGTGCAGCGTCAGGAGTTGAGACTCTGTACTGCACAAACCAGTTCTGCCCTGCCAAGAAACTCAAGTCATTTTCACACTACGTGTCCAGAAATGCGTTGAATATAGACGGACTCTCAGAGGCGACCATAGAGAAGTTCATAGATGAGAAGATCCTCGAGGAGCTTCCTGATCTGTATAAGCTTGCGGCTCACAGAGAACATATAGTTGAACTTGAGGGATTTGGCGAGAAGTCGTACAACAAGCTTGTGGCTGCGGTGGACGCATCCAGACAGACGAACATGTGGCGTCTTGTCAATGGTCTCGGCATTGCAAATGTCGGAGAGGCGACAGCCAAGCTCATGGCAAAGCATTTTGCAAATGATATGGATGCCATGAAGAAGGCAGATGTGTCAGCATACGTTGAGATAGACGGAATCGGTCAGGTTATAGCAGAGGATATAGTCAGATACTTTGAAAATGAGAAGAATTGTGCTATCATAGATAGGTTGATGGCTGAGCTTACGTTTGTGGATGAGGTTTCTGATACGGAGCAGGATCTGGCGGGCAAGGTGTTCGTCATAACCGGTTCGCTCACCCATTTTGACAACAGAAATCAGCTCAAGGAACTGATAGAGAGCAGAGGAGGTCAGGTTACAGGTTCTGTATCTGCCAAGACCTCATATCTTATAAATAACGATGTGAATTCTACATCATCCAAGAACAAGAAGGCGAAAAGCCTTGATGTGCCTATCATATCTGAGGAGGATTTCTTAGAATTGATTGGACAGTAGAAGTAACTGTAGTAAATGGAAAGGAAATGATAGAGATGCCGATAAGAATAGATGATGATCTGCCGGTTAAGAAAACATTAGAGGACGAGAACATATTTGTCATGGGAACAGGAAGGGCACACAGCCAGGACATAAGACCCCTTGACATTCTGATACTCAACCTCATGCCGCTGAAGGAGGACACAGAGCTGCAGCTCATGCGAAGCCTGTCAAACACCCCACTTCAGGTGAACATCACGCTTCTTAGAACCATGTCCTACGAGTCCAAGAACGTGACAAAGGGACACCTTGACAGATTCTACGAGGATTTTGACAGCGTAAAGAACCGCAAATGGGACGGTTTCATCATAACCGGAGCACCTGTTGAAAAGATGGAATTTGAGAATGTTGACTACTGGGATGAACTCCGCGAGATCATGGATTGGTCCGAGACAAATGTCACATCGACCATGCACATCTGTTGGGGCGCCCAGGCAGGACTCTACTACAGATACGGTGTGCAGAAGTTCGACCTTCCGCAGAAACTGTCAGGCATATACGAACATCACACCTTCCACAAGAGAACACCGCTAGTCCGCGGTTTCGACGATGTATTCTATGTGCCACATTCAAGATATACCGGTGTGTCCAAGGAGGACATTGTAAACAATGAGCACCTTGAGATCGTAGCCGAGTCAGACGTGGCAGGACCATACCTCATAATCGGTGACGGCGGCAAGAACATATTTGTCACAGGACACCCTGAGTACGACGTGCTGACCCTTGACCAGGAGTACCACAGAGACCTCGGCAAGGGACTTAATCCACAGATCCCGGTGAACTATTATCCGGACAACGACCCGGAAAAGAAACCAGTGAAGAAGTGGAGATGCCACGCGAATACTTTGTATGCGAATTGGCTCAATTATTACGTTTATCAGCTCACACCTTATAAGTGGGAGTAGGATAGGGGACGTTCCTTTTGTAACGAGGAGTGTCCCTGTGTCACGATTAAGACAGGTGACGCTCCTTGTGACAGAGGGACAATCTTCAAGACAGAAGGAACGTTCCCAAAGTGCATGATACAAATAACGCCACAATTGAACTAAAAATGGCGTTAATGAGACCAGAAATGGCGTTAATACACAGCACTATATAGATTAGTGGTAGTTATCTATGTAGTGCTGTGTTTTTGTTTGGGAAGATTTGACATTTTGAGGGGAAATTCCGGACAGTGCCGATAAAATGTCGAATGGTTTGTGACGAATTAGCATAGGGGATGTTCCTTTTGTAACGAGGAGTGTCCCCGTGTCACGATTAAGACAGGTGACGATCCTTGTGACAGAGGGACACTCTTCAATACAGGTGACACTCTTCGAGACAAAAGAAACGTTCCAAAAGTGCACGGTGGGAGAATTTTCGTACATGGCTTATGATAATCTGTGTTCAGAAGCAGGGAAATGAAATCAGTTAAGTGATAAATTACCAAATCTGAAAGGAGATATAAGTTATGAGTAAGAAGTATTTTACGATTGCGGGATGCAATCACTACTATGGAAATGAGTATATGAAAAAGGGCATGAAGGTAAAACTTGTTAAGGAACCTGATAATGAATATGACCAGGAAGCAATACAGGTGAAAATCAAAGGCCTCGGCAAGGTTGGTTATGTGGCAAATAGTTCTTATACAGTCAAGGGAAAATCGATGAGTGCTGGAAGACTTTATGATAAGATAGGCAAAAAGGCTAAGGCGAAGATAGTATTTATACTTGATGGCAGTGCGATATGTGAAGTGACGGATGATGGACTGTCCGGTAAATAAAAAGATACCTGGATGGCTATTATAAAAGAGAGAGGTGGGTTATATGAAGAACAATTCAGTTGGCGGAAAGATCTTAATTGTTGTGATCATAGTAGGTATCTTGTATATCATTGGCAGTGCAGTGGATGCAAGCAAATCAAAGTGTGTTAAATCAGGATGCAATAATGAACGGTCATCAGGAAGTGTGTACTGTTTTTTACATAAACCATATGAAAATTCATCGTATAAGAATTCATATAGCAGCACCACAAGAGCTACGACAGAAAGTACGACTGAAGTTACGACAAAGACAACTGAGAGAGCAACTACCAGTGTTACTACAAGGGAAGAACCTACTACCAGAGCCTGGAAGGATAACAATTCATATAAAAATAATACATCTGGCAATCCATACAAGTCATACGATGATGGATATGATGACGTGTACATGGACGGGGATTATGATGATGACAGATATAACAGAGATTCAGATTACGCTGATGGTGTGGACGATGCTATAGAGGATGATTATGAAGAGGGAGATGGAGACTGGTAAAGAGAAGACTAAACATGAATAAAGACAAATAATGAAGTGATGCAACAGCTAGGATATAAAAACATCCTAGCTGTTTGTGTAAAATACATAAATATATCTGGAGTTTTGCGGATATAACGGATAAAACAAACAATGCTTCTGATTGCTATTATTCCGATAATAGAATATAATATTTTTATTATGGAGGTTTCGATTATGGAGTATTTAACAGCAACAGAACTTTCAAAGATATGGAATATTTCTACCAGAAGAATAGGCGTTTTATGCACGGAGGGAAGAGTTGACGGTGCAATAAAAAAAGGAAAAATGTGGTTGATTCCTGCTACCTCACAGAAACCAGCGGATGCAAGGTACAAGAAAAATAAGAATACGGATAGTGCAAAAGAGGGGGACAACGGGAATTGGAAATAATAGATAATGTCAATAAGACACTAAAAGAAGATTTGACAACTGAAATACATAAGGGCAGTAAAGTTTCTATTGCTGCAGCCTGCTTTTCTATTTATGCATTTGCTGAGTTAAAGAAAGAACTTAAAAATGTGGATGAATTGCGTTTTATTTTCACATCACCAACATTCATTAAGGAAAAAGCAAAGCGCGAGAAAAGAGAATTTTATATACCAAGACAAGAACGGGAGAAAAATCTGTTTGGTTCTGAGTTTGAAGTTAAACTTCGCAATGAGATGACACAGAAGGCAATTGCAAAAGAATGTGCGGAGTGGATTCGTAAAAAGGCCGTATTCAAGTCAAATGTGACAAATGAAAATATGATGGGATTTATTAATGTAGATGATAAGAATTATATGCCATTAAGCGGATTTACAACAGTAGATTTAGGCTGTGAACGTGGAAACAATGCTTATTATATAGTCCAGAAATCAGAAGCTCCAATGAGCACAGCATACTTGCAATTATTTGAACAGATATGGAACGATGCATCAAAACTGCAGGAAGTAACAGATGAAGTGATTGAGAACATCACAACTGTTTATAATGAGAATTCTCCGGATTATCTGTATTTTGTAACATTATACAATATTTTCAATGAATTTCTTGAAGATGTTTCAGAGGATGTTCTGCCAAATGAGGCAACCGGTTTTAAAGAAAGCAAGATATGGGGGATGCTCTATAATTTTCAGAAGGATGCTGCATTAGCAATTATCAATAAATTGGAGAAGTATAATGGATGCATCCTGGCAGATTCAGTAGGTTTAGGAAAAACATTCACTGCACTGTCTGTAATAAAGTATTACGAGAATAGGAATAAATCTGTGCTTGTGTTGTGTCCTAAGAAGCTGGCAAATAACTGGAATACATATAAGTATAATTACATCAACAATCCGATTGCAGCTGATCGTATGCGCTACGATGTACTGTTTCATACAGATTTAAGCAGAGAGTCAGGAAATTCCAATGGTATGGATCTTGATATGGTAAACTGGGGAAATTATGATCTGGTGGTTATTGATGAATCGCATAATTTCCGTAATGGTGGCAAAATATCCGGTGAGGATGAAAAAGAGAACAGATATCTGAAGCTTCTTAACAAGGTTATACGCAAGGGCGTTAAGACAAAGGTGCTTATGTTATCTGCCACACCGGTAAATAATCGATTTGTAGATTTGAAGAATCAGATTGCTCTTGCTTATGAGGGTGAAAGTCAGCTACTGGATGAAAAGTTGAATACACATAAGAGTATTGATGATATTTTCAAGCAGGCACAGACTGCCTTTAATACATGGAGTAAGTGTGAACCCGAGGATAGAACTACAAGCAAACTTTTAAGAATGCTTGATTTCGACTTCTTTGAACTGCTTGATAGTGTAACGATTGCACGTTCAAGAAAGCATATTCAGAAATATTATGATACATCAGATATAGGAACATTTCCAAAGAGAAATCCACCTATATCAAAAAGACCGGGCTTGACAGATTTAAGCAAGGCAATCAATTATAATGAGATATTTGAAGGGCTGAATCTGCTTAGACTATGCATATATACACCAACTGATTATATCCTGCCAAGTAAATTAGCAAAGTATAAAGATGTGTATGATTCAAACCATGTAAAGGGAGGACTTACACAGTCCGGTCGTGAGCAGGGAATCAGGAGATTGATGTCAATAAACCTTATGAAGAGAATGGAAAGTTCAGTATATTCCTTCAGGCTGACATTAAAACGTATCAACGATCTTATTACCGATACCATAAAGAGCATTGCAGATTTTGAACATGGCTATAATAAATCCACATTGAATTTAAATGACATTACAAATATGGATTTAGATGGGGATGACCAGAATGATGATGTGTTTGCAATTGGAAAGAAAGTAAGAATAGACATTGCAGATATGGATTATAAGTCATGGAGACGAGAGCTGGAAAGAGATAAGGAAATACTGGATTTGCTCCTTGCGATGATTGCAGATATAACACCTGCACATGATAGCAAATTGCAGACCTTATTTGATGTGATAGATGAAAAGCAGGAACATCCTATCAATACCGGTAATAAGAAAATAATTATATTTACTGCTTTTGCAGATACAGCGAATTATCTGTACGACACAGTAAGTGTGTATGTGAAGAAAAAATATGGATTGGACACAGCAATTATTACAGGTTCAGTAGATGGAAAGACTACGATCAAAGGTTTGAAAACAGACCTAAACACAGTATTAACATGTTTTTCTCCGGTATCTAAGGGAAAAAGTCTGCTATTGCCGAATGAAAAAGCCGAAATAGATATTTTGATAGCAACGGATTGTATATCGGAAGGTCAGAATCTACAGGATTGTGATTATCTGATTAATTATGATATACATTGGAATCCGGTTCGTATTATTCAGAGATTTGGACGAATAGACCGAATTGGAAGTAAAAATGAATGTATCCAGCTTGTAAACTTCTGGCCCAATATTACATTGGATGAATATATTAATCTTAAAGCCAGAGTGGAAACTCGAATGAAAATCGTGGATATGACAGCTACGGGCGATGATAATGTCCTTAGCCCGGAGGAAAAGGGAGATTTAGAGTATAGAAAACAGCAGCTCAAGAGGTTACAGGAGGAAGTGGTAGATATTGAAGATATGTCATCCGGAATATCTATTATGGATCTTGGATTGAATGAGTTCAGACTGGACTTGCTTGATTATATTAAGACACATTCTGAGATTGAAAAGGCACCGCATGGAATGAA
>URJI01000061.1 GCA_900548215.1 uncultured Coprococcus sp.
TGAAGAGGTTTGTAAATTTATCGCCAGCAAAGAATTTAAAGAGACGGGACTTGAGTATATAGAGGTAAACTTGTCTGTGATGCAGTGTATGAGCAGTGAACTGGTTGGTGAAGTACAGGAAATTATAAATAAATATGGCATCAGTCCTAAACAGGTGAATCTTGAGATAACAGAAACCGCTGCAGCATATGCTCAGACTACAATGATGGACAATATAAATAAACTCACAAAGAATGGAATAGCATTTTCACTTGATGATTTTGGTACGGGCTACTCGAACATGAAGAGAATAGCATCCATGCCTTTTGCGATAGTTAAGCTTGATAAAACATTTGCGGAGATGAATTCAGATGATAAATTGCGCAGGGTTGTCAAGGATACGATATATATGGTTAAGGATATGAATATGCGTATAGTTGTGGAAGGTGTAGAAACAGAGGAATCATTCGCAGAGTTCAAAGCTTTGGGAGTGGATTACATTCAGGGTTACTATTTCTCAAAGCCATTGCCGGGCGGCAAGTTTGTAAAAGAAGTTTCAAGAGTTAATTTGAACTGAAAGGAATTGTTGGAATATGGCAGCGAAGTGCAGTTTGGTTATCGATGAGATAGAGAAGGTTGTCAAGGGAAAAAGGAATATTGTAGAGTTGGTATATGCGGCTATACTGGCGGGAGGTCATATACTTCTGGATGATATTCCGGGAGTTGGAAAGACAACACTTGCGACTGCATTTGCCAGGAGTCTGGATATGAGTTACAATCGAGTGCAGTTCACCCCGGATGTTCTTCCGAGTGATATTATGGGATTCTCCATGTACAATGCCCAGAAGGGACAGTTTGAATACAGGGAGGGCTCTGCGTTCTGCAATCTTTTCCTTGCTGATGAGATTAATAGAACGTCACCCAAAAGCCAGTCGGCACTTCTCGAGATAATGGAGGAGAGACAGGTCACGGTTGATGCGGTGACCAGGGATCTGCCAAAGCCGTTTATAGTCATAGCTACGCAGAATCCTGTGGGTTCATCTGGAACACAGATGTTGCCGGAATCACAGCTCGACAGATTCATGATAAGGCTGTCGATGGGCTATCCGTCACATGAGGCTGCCGTCCAGATACTCAAAGGTCAGGAATTTAATCTGATGGACCAGGTGGGGAAGGTTATGTCCAGACAGGACCTCATAGATATGCAGCAGAAGGTAAATTCCCTTCCTGTGCATGATTCTATATTTGACTACATAGTTTCTCTGGTTGAGGCTACCAGAAGCAGTGAATATTTTTCTATGGGAGCCAGTCCGAGAGGGGCGAATGCTCTCCTGCGCATGAGCAGAGCCATGGCAGTGCTGGCTGGCAGAGAGTATGTTGTGCCGGAGGATGTGGCATCGGTTTTTACTGCGGTGCTTGGACACAGGGTGAAACTTTCAACAAAGGCGAGAGCAAACGGATATAATGTTGTTGACGCTTTGGGCGAAACCAGAAGACTTGTGAAAGTGCCACGGACATAAATCAACAGGAATATACAGGACTATAATTTAAAATAAGCGTAAGATAAAGGGGGACCGGCAGATGCGATATGCATGGCATGTTATAAAATACATTCTTGTTTTCGTTGCAAATCTGCTGATCCTTCTTTTTGTGCATTCATATTTCAATATGGTAGTCATGATTGTCATGATCGTGATGCCTGTTATCTCAATCCTGTGTGCATTTATCACGGCAAATCAGCTGTTGGTGAGGTTTGGTGGTGCAAACAGAGATCTCACGGTTGATGAGCCGTTTCTTGTGTCGGTCATTTTAGATAATGACAGTATTTTCCCGAATATGAACGTGGATGTTAATATAACATTGGAGAATGCACTTTTTAAAACCAGTGGAAAACATACCCTGTGTATACCGGCTTATGCACATGGAACAGATGTTGTGGATTATCAGGTTGGGCAGTCGCTTGTGGGCGTTCTCAAGGTTTCGACAGATGAGATTTTCGTAACCGATTGGATGGGGTTTGTCCGTATCAGGAAAGATTGTAATGCGGAGAGAGATTATGTTGTGTTTCCATCCGGTGTAATGGGGGTAAAAACCGATATGTCTGCGGTTTCATATGGAATGAACGAGGCTGAGGAGAGTCAGAAGAAGGGAAATGACTTCTCGGAAGTTGTTGATGTGAGGGAATATCAGCCGGGGGATAAGCTTCAGAATATCCATTGGAAGCTGTCTGCCAAAAAAGAGATTCTGATGGTTAAAGAGCGAGAAAGTATGTCGTCCAGCAGACTTATGGTGTTGGTTGAACTTGCGAATGATGACAGTGATGTGTTGAATGATGTATTGAAGGCTGCCTATGAGGTGGCGGTATATCTGCTGGAGGAGGGGGTGCCATTTACATACTATTACTGGAGTACTCTTCAAGGGGATATAGTTGAAACTTCTATGGACAGCCGGGCAATCCTGGATGAATGGATGGAAAAAATCTTCTATGACAAGTCATACAGTGATGAGAGATATGGATTGTCCATGCTCGAGAAAATGCTTTCAAATGACAGAAAACTTATAGTTATAACAGGTTCACAGAATAGTTTTGGCGAAACTGTATTTACCTGTGGAAGCCGTGTGAAGGGATATATAAGTGAGTAGATTGTTCAGTAAGAAGAAGAAAACTGAATATGAGGATATAGAGCTGTGCAGAGGTGTGAAGATTCTCAATCAGCCTGAGATAACCTGTGATGATGGCAGGGGAGTTGGAAGACTTGCATTTGACCAGGGACAAGAACGGAAGAGAGACCTGACACGTGGCAGGTATGGAAGAAAAGACAGCCGCGGCATCATGGCAAAAAGTATTCTTGAGATGCTTATAATTGGTGGCTCCATGTGCGGACTTTTATCATGTATAGATATCGACTATGGCGCTTTGATCATACTTGCAGCATGTCTTGTATTTTCAATATATTTCTGTAGTCTGTTCAAATCTGGCAAGACCTGGGTCAGAGACGTCGGATATGTGATATTTTTTGCTGTTTTTGTTGCGTTTATACTATTGTTCAGGAGGTATGTGAACAGTGGTTTTTATGCCATGGTCAATGAATTCCTAGATCACGTCACTGATTATTACGGCGCACAGGATGTAAAGGTGTTTTCAGAGAGTATATCTAACAGAGCTGTGACTGTTCCGATTGCGGCCGCCACAATATGCTGTGTGGAGATAATAGTCCTCAATATTTTTATCAATGCGAGGATGAGTGTGTTCTGGGCTGCCTGGTTTTCACTGCCAGCATTTATGGTTCCGCTGTTTTTCAGGTTTGAGCCGGATGGAATATACGTGTTTATGGTGATTGCCGGACTGATCGGGGTCATATGTCTAAATGGCAACGGACATTACAGGATAACTGATGCTGAATCTACATTCCAGTATGATGAAAAAAGACACAGGCTGTCCTACAGGCACAGTGACAGGGCTTCATTTCAGCTGACCGCATGTATAATGATAGTGAGTGTGATCATAGGCGGCGTGATTATGATATTGAAGCCGGCAGACAGTTTTTTATACAGATATAAAAATAGTTCAGTTAAGAACAGAATAGAGGAACCGCTTGGAAATCTTATAATGTATGGTTTTGAATCCCTCAGAAACTCCGCAAATACAGGAGGTCTTGCAAATGGACAGCTCGGCGGAGTGTCGGATGTATATATTGATGGACAGACAGATCTTATAGTGAGATTTGCACCGTATAGTTCAGATCGCATATATCTTAGATCGTTTGTAGGGGATGCCTATGATTGGAATCATTGGTCCAGAGATCAGGAGAATATGTATCCGGCCCCTGATAATATGGATGCACATCCACATGGGCGTATGGACGTAAAGAATGTGGACGGTACACAGGGCGTGGAATATTATCCGTATTACTCAGAATATGACAGTGTGATTTGTGATGATGACGGTTATTATACATATGATTATGCGCCATCAGCTTTGGCTGAACCTGTGTCCGATGATCCGGATTCCAGATATCTGGCTGTTCCGGAGACAAATTTAAAGTCTGTGCAGAAGTTTTGTGAGAAAGCGGGGATAACGGAATTAGACTCTGTGGATAGTAAGATACAAAAGGTGTATATATACTTCCTGGAGAATTATCCCTATACAATGCATCCGGGAGCTACACCAAGGGATGAAGATTATGTGAATTATTTCCTAAACACAACGAAGAAAGGTTTGTGCGCAAATTATGCAACAGCAGGAGCCCTGATATTGAGATATCTGGGGATTCCCACAAGATATGTGGAAGGGTATGTGATAGATTACAATGAGGTGTTAAGCGGAGAAATCCTTGATGACCGCAAGTACGGTGATTATTTTTCAGGATATAATGATCTCGGGAAAACTGCGGTAGTTCAGGTTGATGTGACTGATGGCGGCGCTCATGCCTGGATAGAGGCTTTTATACATGGAAGATGGCAGGTTGTGGAACTTACCCCTCCATCAAACGAGGAAGATGATGAAACCACTGAGGATTTCTGGACCAGATTTGGAAGATGGCTTTCAAGTGATTCCGGAGAAGATGGAGTTGAATCCACCAGGGGATATACATTTTCTCTCGGAGACAATATATGGATAGTTTATATATTTATAGGTGGAGTTATACTTGCCATTTCAATATTTGTGGTCAGACTTGCCGCGATAAAGATGATCAGGATAGCGGGATATCATGGTGATGATGCGTCTGCGAACATTGTGGCTTACTATAGATATATGTGTGATTATGCCCGCATGGTGGATGCAGATTTTGACAGGGCTGAAAGCCACAGAGCGCAGCTGGAGCTGTTTGCTCCGGATATGAATGAACGTGAGCGCAAAGTGCTTGCAGAAAGTCTGGAGCTTGCCAGTTATGGTCCCGGGAGTGATACTGTGACTTGTGAAATTATGGGAAAGCAGCTCAGAGAGATATTTAGGACGTATAGAAAGAGAGTGCCGGTGATAAAGAGAATATACATATTCAGAAAGTTGTAGTATAGTTTACGATGAAGCAAAAGATCACCAGAGTGAATCAGCAGAAAGCAAAACGAATTTTGAAAAAATATAGTAAAAGGCAAGTGCAAGAGAAATTAAAGGAGGAAGACAATGCTGGGAATAATAGGTGCCATGGATGAGGAAGTGGCAAGACTTAAAGAGATGATAGAAGATCTTGAGATTACAGACAGATGCGGAATGAACTTTTACAAAGGTAAAATAAATGAAACAGATGTTGTGGTAGTCAGGTGCGGTGTGGGAAAGGTGAATGCTGCCATGTGTACTCAGTCGATGATAGATCTGTTTGATGTTGATGCCATAATCAATACTGGCATAGCAGGATCGCTGGATGCAGCGATAGATATAGGGGATATAGTGTTTGCTGTTGACACCGTGGAGCATGACATGGATGTGGCTGCACTTGGTTATGATCCGGGAGTCGTGCCTGATATGGAGACCAGCGTGTTTGACACAGATCCATATCTTCTGGAATTGGCGAAAGAATCTGTCAAGGCAGCTGGTGTTGAGGTGAAAGTATTTACAGGAAGAGTTGTCAGTGGCGATCAATTTATATCAAGCCGCGAGAAGAAAAATTGGCTTGTGTCGACATTTGGTGGAAGATGTGCTGAGATGGAGGGAGCTTCCATAGGGCACGTTGCTGTGCTCAACAAAGTTCCATATCTCGTGGTGAGAGCTATATCAGACAAAGCGGATGACAGCGCAGACATGGATTATCCTGAATTTGCGGCGAAGGCTATAGACAACAGCGTGGCTATGATGACAGAGATAATAAAGAGATATGAGGTAAAATAAATGGACAAGATAGCAAGTTTTCAGATCAATCATTTAATACTGAATCCTGGAATATATGTTTCCAGAAAGGACAAGGCAGGTGACCAGGTGCTCACAACATTTGACATAAGAATGACTAAGCCTAACTATGAGCCTGTAATGAATACGGCAGAGGTTCATACGATTGAGCATCTCGGGGCTACATATCTGAGAAATCATCCTGATTACAAGGATAAAGTCATATATTTTGGCCCTATGGGATGCAGAACAGGATTTTATCTAATCCTTGCAGGTGATTATGAGTCTAAGGATATAGTTGATCTCATGATATCAATGTTTGAGTTTATCCGCCACTATCACGATCCGATACCGGGTGCAAATCCAAGGGAGTGCGGCAACTATCTGGATATGAATCTCGGCATGGCAAATTATCTGGCAGAGAGGTTTCTGTCACAGGTTCTGTACAACATAGATGACAGCAGGTTGAATTATCCAGAAGGTTAGATTTATCACTTCTATTGGCTGGTAAAATATACAGACAATGTAAAAACAAGAAAAAAGCATCCTGAAATTCGCTTTATAGAGGAATATGTGCCATCTTGTTGACGAAGAAGCTTACGTGTGGTTTAAATGCACGTAAGCTTTTTTGCGCAGATAGCTTAACGGTTCATGAAACTGAAAAACAGATCAACTGCAAATGAGTCGACTGCAAATTGGTTGACGTTCAATGAGTGAAAGGATGAGTACATGAAAAGGTTAAATATTTACAAAATCCTGTTGGCGGTTATTCTTACGTTATCGCTGTCGGGTATCGTGTTTTATCAGAAACTGGCTGTAAGGTCAAAGGCTGATGAGGCTGTCATGAACGGCCAGGGAGAACACAAGGAAGTTTATTTTGAAGATGATGGAGGAGAACCAGTGGCTGATGCCGCTTCGCCATCTGATGCACAGATAGCTGATGTTGGAACCGGAGACAGGATAGAGAGTGGTGAACTTGTCTATTATGGAGGAGAGCCATATACGAGATATTACACTGTGTATATGAACGGACAGAGATACAGTGCATATTGCGGAGATCATGGCAAGAATGCGGTAAGGAGCACAGGCAATGTGACATTTGGAACTACGCAGGACACTCTTATCAGGAAGGCGTTCATGTATGGCCCGGATAGCAGTAATGCTTGGAGCGGATTTGCGGGAATGAGCAGAAATGACAGACAGCTCGTTATGGCACTTACACTGAACTATATAAGGCATGGACAGTATTTTCCAGTGGTGTCAGAATTTTACAGATATATAACATCGTCAGAGTGTCATGATGTGATCCTTGACAGTGATCAGACAGAACTTACGATTGTGGAGGATGGAAGTGGGAAAAAATATGGTCATAGTATTATTTTGTCGAATTATGCAAGATACAGAGATGCATCATCAGATGCTGTAAGAAAAAGAACGGTGACAATAAGGATAAACGGAGCTGCCATGAACTATGTGAACATGGCAGTGCCGGGAAATACGTGGCTTCATATCATTCGAAAAGGAACATCTGATATAGAGACGGTGAAAAGCGGTTCAGTGAAGATAATGACGGGTGACAGATTTTTCTTCAGTGCGGAACTTGACTATGCTGGTAAGGCGTCTATCGGTCCGGTCAGTGGACTTTCAGGTGTGACTGCATATACGGTAGATTCGAATTCGACAACAGCAGATCAACAGCTTTTGTTTGGCGGAAGAATAAGTTCTGACAGTATAAGCATATCCCTTGATTGGAAGGAGATAAAGGACGAGGGATATATGTGGCTGCTGAAAAATAAAAATTATGATAAAACCACATATCACATTACAGATGTCGAGCCATACAACAGTGGCAGATATGGAGTGGATAACTATTCGTATGCAGGCATCATGTATCTGGTAAAAAACAGCGATGGAAAATGTGTGAGCAGATTCTTGCTGTCATATGACGGTTGCTGTTATGTAGATAAAACTACTGGAAAGCGTATAGTCCTGAAAAACTCCAGAGAAAAGAAGCTTTATAATGGCAGGATAAAACATCAGCGTGCAAGACTGCCTTATGGTGAATATACAGTTGAGGAAGCTAATATGCTGTGGGAGTGCAACAATGCGACGGGAGATGTAAAATGGACAGATCGCAGAGTGATAAGCTCGGGCTACAGGAAAAATGATAAGGTGTATAAAGTTAGGATCACAAAGGACAATGGTAGTGAATCGTTGGCATCTGCGCTGCTTCTTCATGTGACTGATGAGTCGGTGAAGGGACAGTTCAGTATGCAAAAGACAGATGAGGAAACCGGGGATCCGGTTGGTGGAGCAGTGTATCGTATTGTTAAGGAAGCTGTCGGTGGAGATGGAAAAGAGGTGTGTGTTGCAATAGCAAGAACCGATTCTGGTGGCAATGGAATATTTGTGTCTTCACTGTATGGCGGCAAGGGTACGGCGGTGCTGACGGGACTCCCAATAGGCAGATACAGGATATATGAGAAGTCTGCACCAAAGAAATATGAGCTGAACAGTGACGAGGCTATTCTTGAGGTGTCACCGGAGGGAGAAAAGCTTTATGTAAATGGCAGACTGTGTGATAGCAGCGATACATACAGTGTCAGATGGTCGACGACGGATAAGGTGATGTCTGGAAGTGTTGATATAAAAATATATAAACAGGACGCTGCAACATATGGAGATCCGCAGGGTGATGCCTCGCTTGAGGGGGCAGAGTTTACCGTGAGATATTACAGCGGCATCTATTATTCGAAAGATAAATTACCAAAGGAACCCGACAGAACATGGGTGCTTCGGACTGATGAAAAAGGTTTTTGTGATCTCAGCAGTGAATATATATCAAAATCTGTAAAGGGCGATGATTTCTATCTGGACGATCGTGGCAAGGCAACCATTCCCCAGGGAACTATAACTGTGCAGGAGACAAGTGCTCCGGTGGGGTATACGTTGACTGACCCGGTTGTAAGAAATGGTTCTGATGGCAGGGTTGTGGATGTAACTGATGGGGTCTATCTTGACAGAGTGACAAGTGATGGAGACAGGGTAAGTCTCGAATATGGAGAGGAACTGATAGTTGGCAATCATGTTGTACGAGGAGATTTTAAGCTCCGCAAAAAGGATGCGGATACCGGTGCAGGGATTGGTGGGATAAAGTTTCTTCTTGAAAATGATGACAGATCTCAGTCTGTGGTGATCTGTACGGATGATGATGGGTACTATTCAAGCTCATCGGATTATATAAGCCACGCTTACAATACGAATGGCGGCAATCCCGGTGATGGAATATGGTTTGGCGGCGAGGGTATAGATGATGAAAAAGGGGCATTGCCGTATGGAAGGTATCATTTGACAGAGCTGAGATGCGACGCTAACAGAAATAAATATAAGAATATTGGTGAGATAACATTTGAGATTGGCGAAGATGGCGTGAATATAGATCTCGGTGAAATCGAAAACAACAGGTTTGCGACTATGACCTCATACGCTAGCCTTTCCGGTGATGATGAAAAAAGACTTTCTCCGGGAACGGAAATGGCTCAGCTGACAGATCTCGTCAGCATGGAAGGACTTGAAATTGGGCATGTATACACACTGCATGGATGGATAGTGAATAAGGAGACCGGTGAAAAACTGTTGGATGAAGGTACGGATACTAAGGTGAAATTCACTGCTGATAAGGAAAAGATGGATGTACAGGTGACATTCTCATTTTCTGCCGAAAATGTCAGAGGACAGGATATAGTCTGTTTCCAGGAACTTTTGGATGGTGCGTACGAGGGTGAGATAATAGCTTCACATAAAGATATAAACAGTAAAGCGCAGACGATATACATAGGGGATAACAGTGTAAAGATATGTAAGGTGGCAGCAACAGACAGACATGAACTTCCGGGTGCTGAACTCAGGCTCCTGGACGGCAGCGGGAAAGAGGTAGACCACTGGGTATCAGATGGAACTGTACATGTTGTCAGAAACCTGAGTACAGGCAGATATACCCTTGAAGAGCTCAGCGCTCCTGCTGGATATCTCCTCAGCAGGCCGATAACATTTGATGTGGATGAGCATGGTGAGGTCAGAGACAGGGTGGAGATGGTCGACAGCACAGCTAAGGTTGGACTGCGCAAGATTGATGATGTGACTGGCAGAGCACTTTCCGGAGCGGAATTTGAAATGCGTAGATGTACAGATGATGAAATAGTGTGTAAAGGCACCACTGATAAGAATGGAGAACTGCAATTTGACTGCGTGGAGCCGGGCGAATATTATCTTATAGAGACAAGAGTACCGGATGGATATGGAACGGCAGGTACAGAGAACAAGAAGATAAAGGTTGTTGTTGAAGAAAATATGTATGAGAATATTCCGGTCATAACAGTAAAAAATCATTATGAGCGGGTGTATCTGCAAAAGCAGGACAGTGATGATGGAAAAGTTCTTAATGGAGCTTTATTTGAACTGATAGATGAGAAAGGCAAAACAGTGGCGGAGGCAGAGACCGGCAAAGATGGACTTGCGGTGTTTGAAGGAATTCCGGGAGGCAGATACAGTATAAGAGAGAAAAAGGCTCCGGAAGGGTATGAATTGTATAGCGGTCTTGTAAGCATAGACACAGATGGACAACTGTATGATAAAGATTCTCCTGTGATAATAAATAATAAAAAGAAAAAAGAGTTTGTCCTTGAAGACAGATCTCCTGACACAGGAGATGGCAGTATAGCTGTCACTGCGGGGGTGGTATTTTGCTTTGCCGCTATTTTAATTGCCGGACTTATATTTTACAGAAAAAAATATTCTGAATCCAAAAAAGATAATAATAAATTGAGACGGTGAAGAGAGTATGAGACAATGTTGTTGACCTTTAGAATTATTAGTGATAACATACAAAATGGATTTGTATAATAATAATTTTTACGTGAGGTGCGAAAGATGAGTAAAAGTTTTGATGATTTATTGGCAAAGGTTTCACAGTGCAGCAGAAAGACTGTATCAGTCGCTGTAGCACAGGATGCGCCTATTCTTGAGGCTGTTAAGGCTGCAAAAGAACAGGGAATTGCAGATGCGATACTTGTAGGCGATGAGGCTAAGATAAAAGAGATCGCTGATCAGATAGGTATGGATCTTACGGGTTACGAGATAATAAATGAGCCAGATGATATTGAGGCTTCACTCAAGGCAGTGAAACTCGTTCATGATCATAAGGCTGATATGTATATGAAGGGACTTCTTTCTACAAAGGATTTCCTTAAGAGTGTACTCAATAAGGAAGTTGGTCTCAGAAATGGCAAGCCACTTTCACATGTATGTGTATTTGAGATTCCTGGTATTGACAGACTTCTGTACCTTACGGATGTAGCATTCATGACATATCCTTCACTTGAGGAGAAGAAGTCTATTATTGAGAATTCTGTAGCGGTTGCTCATGCATGCGGAATACCTTGTCCAAAGGTTGCTCCACTTGCGGCAGTGGAGGTTGTAAATCCTAAGATGCCTGTAACTGTAGATGCTGCTGAACTTACGAAGATGAACGAGAACGGTGAGATCACAGGCTGCATCGTTGACGGTCCACTTTCAATGGATCTTGCGATTGAGCCTGAGGCAGCTATCCACAAGGGAGCTACAGACAGGAAGATAGTTGGTGATGCTGATATTCTTCTGTTCCCAGATATACATGCTGGAAACCTTGTATATAAGACACTTGTTCATACCACGAAGTGTAAAAATGGATGTATTATCACAGGAACAGATGCTCCTGTAATTCTTACATCAAGATCAGATACATTTGAGGTTAAGCTTAACTCAATAGCACTTGCAGCAGTTGTTGCTGAGTCACTTAAGAAGAATAAATAATGAGTTTTTCCTGCCGAAATGCGGGGGCAATCAATAATAAGTCATATTAATTTGGAGGTAGAACAATGTCATACAAGATTCTTATAATAAATCCAGGTTCAACATCGACAAAGATCGGTGTATTTGAGGATGAGACACTTCTGTTTGAGGAGACACTCAGACATACTACAGAGGAGCTTGCAGGTTTTAACATGATCGTTGATCAGAAGGATTTCAGAAAGAAAGTTATCCTGGATGTACTTGCTGAGAAGAACTTTGATATCAAAACACTTGATGTGTGCGTAGGACGTGGTGGAATGCTGAAGCCTATCCCGGGCGGTACATACGCAGTAAGCGATGATCTCCTTGAGGATCTCAAGATCGGCAAGCAGGGACAGCATGCTTCAAATCTCGGTGGTATACTTGCAAGAGAGATTGGCGATGAGCTCGGAGTTCCTTCATATATCGTGGATCCTGTTGTAGTTGATGAGCTCATGCCATCATCAAGACTTTCGGGAGTACCTGAGCTTCCAAGAGTAAGTGTGTTCCATGCATTGAACCAGAAGGCGGTTGCAAAGAGGTATGCAAAGGAAGTTGGCAAGAAGTATACAGATCTTAATCTTATCGTTGTACATATGGGTGGCGGTGTTTCAGTAGGTGCCCATGATCATGGAAAAGTTGTTGATGTATACAACGCACTTGATGGTGATGGAGCTTTCTCACCAGAGAGAGCAGGCGGAGTTCCTTCAGGAGCTCTTGTTAAGATGTGCTTCTCAGGCGAGTATACACAGGCTGAGGTTATGAAGAAACTCGTTGGCAAGGGTGGATTCAACGCTTATATTGGAAGTAATGATGCGAGAGATCTTGAGAAGCTTGTCAATGAGGGAGATGAGCATGCAAAGCTTGTTCAGGATGCGTTCTATCAGCAGGTTGCAAAGGATATAGGCGGTATGGCAACTGTTCTCAGAGGAAAGGTTGACCAGATCATTCTGACAGGCGGAATCGCATATTCAAAACACACATGTGATGAACTTGAGAAGAGAGCCGGATTTATAGCTCCATTTACGGTATATGCTGGAGAAGATGAGCTTCTGGCACTTGCGCAGGGAGCTCTCAGAGTTATGAATGGCGAAGAAGAGCCAATGAAGTATTAATTGGAGTTTGTCATATAACAGCTTGAATGATAAATTATAGCAGAATTTGCCATTATAAGTTTTCTGATAATGCTCATAATAGTAACAAGACGAAAGTCTTAAAAGAATTTTTCTATTATGGAGGTAAAGGGAAATGGCAAGTTCAAACTCTAACAAGACAAGTGTTCCAGATGCAAAGAGTGCTATGAACAAGTTCAAGATGGAGGTAGCTAAGGAGATCGGTGTAGATCTTAAGGATGGCTACAATGGAGATTTAACTTCAGCTCAGTCTGGTTCAATCGGTGGCGAGATGGTTCGTCAGATGATCAAGAGACAGGAAGAGCAGATGTCAGGCAGATAAGCATAGCTTATATTTGTCGTTAAATCTACGAAGTAAAGAGAGACCTGGTGTATTATTGATGCATCAGGTCTTTCTTGTTGGCACTTACAGCGTTTGCTTATAACTTTCTGGTATAATAGGCTAGACAAGCGTTTATTCATTATGATATAATCGATGATTGATGTGGACTTTTGTTCGCAAATATAACAATAAAAGATAAATGGATGCTATTTGAGTGCCTTAATTGTAGGGCTAAGGCACCATTTGCACATTTCAAGGAGGAAATAAAAGATGAGTTTCACAGTAGAAAAGCTTGAGCACAGTATGGCAAAACTTACTATCACAGTTCCAGCGGAAGAATTTGATAAGGCAATGGTAAAGGCTTACAACAAGACAAAGGGCAGATTCAATGTGCCTGGATTCCGTAAGGGCAAAGTACCTATGGCTTTCATCGAGAAGATGTATGGTCCTGCAGTGTTTTATGAGGATGCTGCAAATGATATGATCAACGAGTATTATCCAAAGGAGGCTGTCGCTTCAGAACTTGAGATCGCATCACAGCCAGTTATTGATGTTACACAGATCGAGAAGGGCAAAGACCTTATCTTCACAGCTGAGGTTGCTGTGAAGCCTGAGGTTACACTTGGCGAGTACAAGGGCGTTGAGGTAGACAAGATTGATGTTGAGGTTACTGAGGAAGAGGTTCTTGAGGATATCAAGAAGGAGCAGCTTCAGAATGCAAGAAAGGTTATAGTAAACGACAGACCAGCCAAGCTTGATGATGAGATCACTCTTGATTTCGAGGGATTTGTTGACGGTGTTGCATTTGAAGGCGGAAAGGGCGAGAACTACAAGCTCGTTCTTGGTTCACATTCATTCATCGACACATTTGAGGATCAGCTCGTTGGTAAGAGTGTAGGAGAGGATGTTGAGGTCAACGTTACATTCCCTGAGGATTATCAGGCAGAGGATCTTGCTGGAAAGCCAGCTGTATTCAAGTGTAAGATCAACACAATCACAGAGTCACAGCTCCCAGAGCTCAACGATGAGTTCGCAAGTGAAGTTGGCGGATGTGACACACTTGACCAGTACAAGGCAGAGGTAAAGGAGAAGCTCCTTGCCCAGAAGAAGAAAAATGCTGCAAATGAGAAGGAAGTAAAGGCTCTTGATAAGGTTATCGAGAATGCTACTATGGATATAGCAGATGCTCAGGTAGAGGATATGCAGAAGAGAATGAGAGATGAGTTTGCTCAGTCTCTTCAGTATCAGGGAATCAATTTTGAGCAGTATCTCCAGATCGTGAATGTCACAGAGGAGGCATTTTTAGAGAGAGTTAAGCCAGATGCTCTTAAGAGAATTCAGCAGAGAGCAGTTCTCGAGGCTGTAGTTAAGGCCGAGAACATAGAAGCAACAGATGAGGAAGTTGATGAGGAGCTCACCAATATGGCAAATCAGTACCAGATGAAGCTTGAGGATATCAAGGGATTTATGGGTGAGGCTGAGATCAATAGCATCAGGAAGGACGTTGCAGTTAAGAAGGCTGCAAAGCTCATTGTAGATGAGGCAAAGGAAGTTTAATCGTCCTTATATCAAAAGGAGGTAGATAACATGGCATTAGTACCATACGTAGTAGAACAGACTAGTCGCGGAGAGCGCACATATGATATTTATTCAAGATTATTAAAAGACAGGATTATATTCCTTGGGGATGAGGTTAATGACGCAACTGCAAGTCTTGTCATTGCTCAGCTTCTGTTCCTTGAATCAGAGGATCCATCAAAGGATATCTCTCTGTATATCAATAGTCCAGGTGGATCAGTGACAGCAGGTATGGGTATCTACGATACAATGAGATATATTAAATGCGATGTTTCGACTATATGCTGCGGCATGGCTGCCAGCATGGGAGCATTTCTTCTGGCAGGTGGTGCAAAGGGAAAACGTTATGCGCTCCCTAATTCTGAGATCATGATACACCAGCCGCTTGGTGGAACCCAGGGACAGGCTACAGAGATTGAGATTGCAGCAAGACATATCTTAAAGACTAAGGAAAAGCTCAACAGAATGCTCGCTGAAAATACGGGCAAGCCTATAGATGTCATAGCTGCGGACACTGACCGTGACAATTGGATGTCAGCAGACGAAGCGTGCGCTTATGGTCTTATAGACAGTGTTATAACAAACAGATAATTCAGATATTTTATATCTGATAAAGGCATCAGGCACAGGCATGCTTTAAAAAGCTTTTCCTGTGCCTGATATTTAAAAATAGCGGTAATAGAGGTATTGTAATGGCAAATCGTAGTGACGATAGAAAACAGCTCAGATGTTCTTTTTGCAATAAGACACAGGATCAGGTTAGAAAGCTTATTGCCGGACCAGGGGCCTACATTTGTGATGAATGTATAGAGATATGCTCTGAGATAATAGAAGAAGAACTGGGTGATGTAGAACTTGATGAGAACATCAATCTTCTCAAACCAAAGGAAATAAAGAATTTTCTTGATGAGTACGTCATAGGTCAGGATGAGGCAAAGAAGGTACTGGCGGTTGCCGTGTACAACCATTATAAGAGAATTTTAGCCCAGAAGGACTTTGATGTTGAATTGCAGAAGAGCAATATTCTTATGGTAGGACCGACGGGTTCTGGTAAGACTTATCTTGCTCAGACACTTGCAAAGCTGCTCAATGTTCCATTTGCAATAGCAGATGCCACAACGCTTACTGAGGCCGGTTATGTTGGAGAGGATGTTGAGAATATACTCTTAAAGCTTATTCAGGCGGCAGATTACGATATAGAGCGTGCTGAGCATGGAATTATCTATATTGATGAGATAGACAAGATTACAAAGAAGAGTGAGAATGTATCCATAACCAGAGATGTATCCGGTGAGGGAGTTCAGCAGGCTTTGTTGAAGATTATAGAGGGAACAGTGGCATCAGTTCCACCGCAGGGGGGAAGAAAGCATCCGCATCAGGAACTCATACAGATAGACACCACAAACATATTGTTTATATGTGGCGGTGCATTTGAGGGCCTTGAGAAGATCATAGAGAACCGTGTGGGTCAGAAAGCTATAGGTTTCAATGCAGAAGTTATAGAGCAGTCAGAGCAGGATGTGGGGCAGCTCCTCAAGCAGGTTATGCCACATGACTTTGTGAAGTACGGACTTATACCAGAGTTTGTCGGACGTGTTCCTGTGGCTGTGACATTGGATCTGCTTGATGAGGATGCACTTGTAAGAATTCTCACCGAGCCGAAGAGCGCTATATGCAAGCAGTATAAGAAACTGTTTGAGCTTGATGGAGTGGAACTTGAGATTAAGGACGATGCCTTGAGAGAGATAGCAAAGGAAGCTATGGACAGAAAGACTGGAGCGAGAGGCCTTCGCGCTATTATGGAGAGCGCAACATTAAACCTGATGTATGAGATTCCATCAGATCCAACCATAAAGAAGTGTGTTATCACAAAGGGTGTCATAACTGGAGAAGCTAAACCGGAACTCACATATAGAGATGAAAATGAAGAGCCCGATGTGCCTAAAAAGACAGGACGAAAGAAAAAGACAAATACAGACAATGGTGAGAGCGCATAGAGCGCTTTTGCAGAAAAATGAGACGTTATTACGCTGATATGTATGCGCCCGCAGGCCACTGATATGGCGGACGTTGCGTTGAACAGAGGTGTTATAACGTCTTATTTTGATGTGAGATAAAAACGGAGATACGAGCAATGAGTGATAAGATATTGGAGATGACAATGATTTGCCTTGATGATGGAGCTGTTATGCCAGAACTGTCATTTTATCTGGATGCCACAAATAGAGAGGCCTGTGAGGCTGTGTCCAGGGCCGTGAAGGGCGATGAGTATGTTTTTCTGGTGAATCCGCTTCCAAAGTCGGCTGGAGAATCTGCTGCATTTTGCGAGATCGGTGTTATAGCGAGAATAAAACAGTTTGTACGCCTTCAGAATAAGTCTATGCGTGTGCTCATACAGACTGAGCGCAGAGCCAGACTTATGGAGTATAAAAAGGACAGCTGTTATATCTGCAAAGTTCAGGA
>URJI01000062.1 GCA_900548215.1 uncultured Coprococcus sp.
TGTGTAGAACACGACCACAATGAAAGCCATACCTGACAGGATACCGACAGTCCTTGCTGGAAGATAATGTTCCGGCAGGGGCTTTTCTTGTATATGCGCCCAAAGAGATTCGGTCATAGTCAGGAGGAGCATAGGGAAAAATATGAGTTTCAGGTGTTCCCAGGTTGACTCGTTCACTGCTGAAAATAGTCCGACTGCAGGGTTGTTCCCCGACCATTCGTAGGTGAAATGCAGCAGCACTCCAAGGATCGATATGAAGAAAAAACGAAAAAAATTGAGTTTGTTAGTAGTTGCCATAGAGAGTTCTCCGATGAAAACAAGTGCTATATTACATAGTATATGACGAATATGGGATTTCATGTAGCGGAGAAAACCAAAATGCTGAAATTAAGATAAACATAATTGGGATATATTGTCGGTGATGTTATAATTATTTCATCGAATGTTTTGTTTAAAGGGGGGCATATGAGCAGCTTGTATGAACATTATCCAATTGCAATGTGGATAATAGATGGTGTTTTCTGGACGATTGGATTGTTGTGCTGGATCATTACCTACATTGGGGCACCTCTTGAAAGCAGGAAACTGGGACATCATGTTTCCGGAGTGCCAGGAGTAGCTTTTGTATTCTTTTTAATAGCAGGTTATTTATCACCGAATAAATGGCTGATGCTGACTGCATTGCTTGATGTTAGTCTTACATACCTGCCTGTATTTTTGTTGAAAGAACATTTAAAAAAGGGAAAAGATGAATAATAGTAGGACTAAGTGACGATCAATATGGGAAAAAGCCGGGAGTGTAAGAAAGGGGAAGAGTATATACGTTTAATTCATTTGTCGGATATTCACATAGGGAAACGTGTAAATGAATTTTCTATGTTGGAGGATCAGGAGTATATATTAAAAGAAATACTGGGCATCATCGATGATGAGCAGCCGGATGGCATCTGGTGGAATTTCACTTGATATTCTTCCCGATATGGCAGATAAGAAGCTTGAGCAGATGAACCGGGCTATATCGGAGATTGTGGAGCGGATAAATTCAGAACAGAAGCGCATGAAGAGAAGAGATGCACTTGCGGATGAAATTCCAAAGGCAGAAATGGAAACTGACAGAATGAAAGAAAAGCTGGGCAGGCTTGAAACTCAGAGATCAGCACTTGATGCAAGACTTGAAGCTGAGAAGAAACAACTGAAAGAGCTTGCATCTGTCAGAGGAGAGCTTGACAGGGTAAGACTTGCACTGCAGGAGCTGGCTGGCAGAATCTGCACAAATGAAAGTGTCAGGAAGAATATAGGGGACAGATCGGGTGAGCTGGCTGCTCTGGAGAAGAGGTATGCGAGTGTGAAGGCTTTGTATGATATTGCTTCGGGACAGGTTAAGGACCGGAATAAGATAACATTTGAGGCATATATTCAGATGACTTATTTTGAACGCATTATAAAATGTGCAAATCTCAGGTTCCTCAAGATGTCAGATGGTCAGTATGAGCTCAGGCGTACGACGGAGAGTGATAACAAGAAAAGCCAGACTGGTCTCGACCTGTGCGTTGTTGACCACTACAATGGAAGCTGCAGAAGTGTCAGGTCACTCTCTGGCGGTGAGTCGTTCATGGCGTCATTATCCCTTGCACTTGGACTCTCAGATGAGGTTCAGGCTTCGGCAGGAGGAATTCAGATAGATACCATGTATCTGAGCTCAAGGAGAAGACCGACAGACAGATAGTTGTCACGAAAGATAGAACCGGAAGGGCAAGAGCTGAATTAAGGGCAGAGTAACCGGCTCACAAATTAAGGGGGATATTATGGCACGTTACACAGACGAGATGACCGCACGGTGCTTTGAGATTGAACCGGAGGATGAAAATTATATAGAAGAGCTCATAAATCAGGCCGGCATGTTTCGTGATTTTGGCACGGCACTGGACACATATATGGAAGATCTGTGGCGCAGCCGTAATACGGCAGATGACAGTGAGCGGAAAAATGACAGCAGCGCCTCATTGTCACAGCGAGAGTCATGTACATGGAATGAACAGAGCATAGATTATAAGGTATTGTGGATAAAGAACAGATACAGGGAGGCAGGAATTGCTGTGCCTAGAAATCCGGAGAAGTGGTTTGAGAAAAATTCCGTGATTGAAAAGAAGACCGCTATATTGATCTGCATGGCGCTGGGGCTTGATCTCACCCGGACAGATGATTTTCTAAGGCGTGTGTGTCTTTTGGGAAGAATTGATATTCATGATATGAAGGAGCTGGTGTACTATTTTGCACTGAAAAATGGCATACCATACAGTGCTATGACAGACTTATTGAATGATCTGCCGGATGTATCACAGGATAGAATACCGGATGGCGCAAATGTGCATTATACAGGAGATATCAGATGTGATGTGGATTCTCTGGAGTCCTTAGGTGCACTTTCTGAATACATTCATACACATGCGGATTTATTTGCCTACAATCATGCAACTGCTACAGACAATGTGCGGCGTCTGTGGCAGCGCATATCGGGGGACGATGGCATTGCGGCTTCTGAGAGAAGGGTATTTGAAGTGGAGCTTCCGGAAGAAGCCAAAAGCAATGGATTTGACAGATCGCTTTCGGTGTGGTCGATTTATCTTCAGATGACGGGGCTGTATGGAAGAAATATCCGCAAAACTTCATGTGGAAGGACGATCCGAAGAATACTGGACGACAGTCAGATAGTCCATACATTTGCGGCTTGTTGCTATCCTGACAGGGACGGTCTGGAGAAGGTGCTGAATGGTGTACATATATCGGGAGAGAGGATGAGAAAGCTGCTCATACTGCTGTCATTTTACGAATACCTTGCAGGAAAGAGTGTGTCTAATGGAAGCAGGACGCTTTCCGGCAGAGATGCAGAAAAGTGCAGACTCAGGATGAACGACTTTCTGGTGAGTTCCGGATACTCAGAGCTTTATGCGGGCAATCCGTACGATTGGATATTCCTTTTTGCGCTGGAAAATGATGACCCGCTCACGGTATTCAGAGAGGATTTTATGAGGGAAGTCTATTATGAGTGGAAATCAGGGCAGACAAAAATGACTGACATCAGGTAATGGAGAGATGTGATCGCTATGAATGATAGTTGCAATATGGAACAGAAACATGAGATGGTACTGCACTTTACAGGAAGCCCATATGAGTATGTGATAACAGGTGAGCTGGGAAGAGGCGGTTCGTCGGTTGTGTATGATGGATATTATGTAAACCATACGGGTGCGCGGCGGCCTGTCAGGATCAGGAAGATCGATGTCAGCTCGGATGAAATGAGAGCTGACGCCCGCCGTGTATTTGATCTGAACAATGAGCTTTTTGCAACAGCAGGCCTTACAAACAGAATTGTGAATACATATGAAATGCATGAGACGGAAAATGCTGTCTATATCACGACGACTTATCAGGAGGGAACTACTCTTGACAAAATGAAACCGGAGAATCTGCGGGATGTCATAGGGGCGGTCAGGGGGCTGGCACATGCTCTGGAGCATTTGCATGCTGCGGGATATCTGTATCTGGATATAAAGCCGGAAAATGTGCTTGTGCTTGAAGGTGGAAGCGACTGGGTGCAGCTGTTTGATTTTGATTCGGTGGTATCGCTTCGGTATACCCCGGAATTTGCGGCATATGAGCAGAAAATAGGTGATATAAGTCACATAGGTCCGTGGACGGACGTATATGGAGTGGGCGCTGTGCTGTTTTATCTGCTTTTTGGACGTCCGCCCGGTGTGTTCGATTGTGACGATGACGCTACATACGACATGGACGGCTGGCTTTTCGGCAAACATATGTGTCAGGGCGCTGGTTGCGGTGCTGATGCCACAGGTAATGTGGACAAAAGAATGCCTGACGGACATACATACCGTGACGGGCTGGCAGAATGTATCACAGATATTTTACACAGAACCCTGGCGAGGTCGTACAGGGACAGATATCAGAGTATGCATGAACTGGCAGAAGTGCTTGACAAGCTGTATGCAGATGCGGATGAGTCGAAAATGTATGTCAAGTCGGGGACGGTATTTGGTGCGGAGAATATCGTCGGCAGGTCAGAGGAACTGCAATTCCTTGCGGATTGGCTCGCTGATGAAAACAGCCCCTGCGTATATGTGACAGGAATGGGCGGGATAGGTAAAAGCACAGTTGTCAGACGGTTTGCTGCAGACAACAGGAATCGCATGGATGTTGTGCTATATCTTGGATTTGCCGGTTCTGTTGTGGAGACTGTGTGCAACGATAGAGAGTTTTATATAAATACGGTCAGCAGACATAAGGATGAGTCACTGACAGATTATTTCCGGAGAAAGCTCAGAAGACTTAAGATGTGCCTTGCCGGTGAACATCTTTCGTGTGTGGCTGTAATTGACAATTACGAACCCGGCTATGAGGAGGAACTTGCTGAACTTATAAATGCTGGCTGCCGCCTTGTAGTAGTGACAAGAAGTGAAAATGTTCCGGAGTGCTATGATGTGCTTAAGGTAGGTGTGCTTGCGGACAGGAAAGATATGTATGAACTTATGCTGCGAAACCTGATGGGGAAAAAGTGCGGCAAAACCGGATTATTTGAAAATGCGATATCTGGGAAAAAGCTGGACAGCCTTATAGAAAGTGTGCATGGACACACTCTCATGCTGACGCTTATTGCCAGACAGATAAAAAGGGGATACATGACTATAGATGCAGCAAATGAACTTATTGAAGAAAGCGGATTTGCTGCACTTGACAGTGTGAAAACGGGCTGCACTATAGACGGCAGACTTTTATATGGGCATATGACGGAGTTTATCGCCAGGCTGTTTGATGTTGACTGTCTGGACGCTGTCTGCCGGGGAGTACTTTTGACTTTGGCGCTATTTGGAGATAATGGGATATATGCTCATGATCTGGCAGGTATAGCAGACCGCAGTATCCTGAACGTGGCAAATGATCTGGCAGACGGTGGCTGGATTGAGCGTTATGGCAGAGAAGATGATTGGTCTGAGGGGCGTCGGAGTGTCAGATTTGCACTGCATCCGGTCATCTCACAGGCTGTGCGGCAGATGTATGGGCGGTGTCTGAGAAAAGATTCATATGTGGAGACATTGCAGAGCACCGGAATGATGAGTACATGCGGTCATACAGATCTGGGTATTGCTGCAGAAATTGTGAGACGTATTACAGACTTATTGGTACAGGAGCGGATGAAAACAGGATTTTGCCGATGGGAAACATATGGAGCGGCGGTGGCAAATGGCTGTCTTATGATAGACGGTCTTGAATCATCTGGAGAATATCTTACACTCGCTGCACAGATCATAGCTGGTACAGCTATAGAGAATGAAAAATTTATATTAATACATGGCAGGACAGTGCTGGAGCGGCTGTGTGGTTGTGGTGAACATCATAAAAGTGGATTTGCACCGGTTTCTGACGAAGACCTTGTGAATATCGCAGACCGCATGGCGCACATATACACAGACAGAGGAGCGCTTCAGGTTTCAGAGAAAATACTTCATTTTCTGGATAACTGGTCACAGACAAAGGAGCCTTATATCAAAGGGTTTGTATTTGATGTGTGGACAGACTTTATAGACAGCCTGCTTGGCGGCTATTTTATTCCGGAAGATGACGATGAAAAAGAACTGCTTGAAAGGCAGATGAAAACCATGAATCTGGCGATAAAATTCTACGGACAGTCAGACTCGGCGTCTGCCGGATGCAGGCTTGCGGCGGATCTCATAGCAAAGGCAACGTATCTGGTAAGGTCGGCAGATTATGAACATGACCTGGCAAGGCTTACGGCGAGGAGAGAAATTATCAATATATTAAACCATGCAAAGCAGGTTATGGACGATGTGGATGAGCAGATAGTGTACTTCCGTGGGGCAGATCAGAGGTCAGCAAATATTCGACATACGGATTGGCAGAATGTGCAGCTGAATCATCAGAACAGGCATGCGTATTTTATGGCGAAAGCCTGGTTTTATACGTACATAGAACCCGATATACAACGTGCGGAAAGAAGCATACGCAGTGCGCAGAAGATCTATGAAAATTCATGTGAGTCCGAACTGGACCTGATAAACTATCTGATGATACCGGCGGCAAATGTTTATCTGGAGCTTGACGATAAAGATAAGTGTCTTAAATGGCTGGGAAGAGCTGTGAAGGTATGTGAAAAAAATGGTGATCTGGCGGCATTTGTCAGAAAGAGGGAGGAACTGAAGGAGATTATGGAGAGTGAGGGATTGTAATCACATAATGGATTGATAGAAAATAGAGCCGATAAATAGGACAATAATGTGATGAAAAATATAGCTACTTAATGATGACTTGATAGAAAGGGCTGGCAGCCTGCAGTGGGAAAAACTGCAGGGACGTCAGCTTTTTTTAGTCCTAACAAACAAGCTCATCAGTTTCAGCGGGTACCTCATCATCAAAAAAATCTGGCTGTAAGGATATGAATTTTATAATATCAGAAGGTGTTGCAGTTGGATTGCTGTCAAGATAGCACATCAGTAGAGTATAGTGTTCGTTGCTGGCGCTTGCATACGAAACGACACTATCAATAAATTCATAATAGGAATTTGGTATTGTATTTAATCTGTAGATAAGAGATTCCATGGATGCTTCCTCCTTTATGTTAAATATTATATTTCTTTGAGTAGATATTATAATTATTGTAGCCATGGTTTTCAAAGAAATATTTGTAACTTATATTGTCAAATCCGTAAGAGTAGTGGACACAAAATTCCTGTCCATTATATTTGAGATAATTGGTATTGATTTCGTGTTCAATTTTTGCTTTTTCCCGTTTACTTAAATTGTAAGAAGGGAAAATAAAAGGGGTGTCAATTTCGTTAAAGATCATACAATTGCCTTTCTCTGTAGTATAACATGAATGATTAGATATGAATAGCCAAGAAAAATTGTAAACGATAGTAAATATTGGTATGAGAATATAGTGTATATATATTGTTGTCAAGTTAAAGAGAACTTATTTAATAAAAGCTTTAGAAAAATATACAAAGTGTATAATTAAAAAACATATTATCCGGAGTAACAGGGTGTAAAGTGCCATATCCGGAGTAACTAGGTGTAAAGTTATTTCTTGACTGCCCACAACGTGCAGAGATACATAAAAATAAGTGTGCGAAATATTATAGCATGTTATAATAAAAACGTGTGTAGCATAAATGCTGTATACACAAGAAGAAAAACAGAAACTAAATATCGTGTCAAAGGAGAAGGGGAATATGGAGAGAGTAAAAATAATAAGTAATCCGTATGAGCAAACGATCAGTTTTTTTAGTTTTAATGAGCAGGCAGATCAGTGGGAAGATATAAAAGACAGGAATGTAAACAGCAGACTGAGAGAATATGAGTCAGGTGTGCATTTCCTGCCGTTTCAGATAAAAGAAATAGTCGATACGATAATAGAAGAGTATTATGCGGGCAAAGATAAGGTTGGAATAGAATTTGAAGGCACCCAGGATGAGTACGTTGATATTCAGAATATATGTGAAGCCACAGATGTTGCGGATAAAGTAGAACTTTCAAGGTCTGCAGTGATACTAGAAAATGCAAGAGTGATATTCGAACCGATAAAAGATGTATTTGGAGAAGTCAAGCCAGTTATAGAGAAGATAGTGAAAGATGATGACGGCATCAAGAAGGATCTGAACAAAGTGTCTGATGCTCTTAAGGACATAATCCCAATATGTGTATTTGGAAATTACAGTGCGGGAAAATCGGCATTTATCAATGCGATAATAGGTGAAGAGATACTCCCAAGCGGCGATAATCCTGTAACGGCAAAAGTGTATAAGATAGAGCGGTCAAAGTTCCCGGATAATGCCAGGATCAAGTTTGAGTATAAAGGCGAGATTATAGAAATTCTGTTTGAGAACGCAGAGATGAGACTTATAAAAGGTGACTATGAGAATGAACTCATAAAGAGTATCAAAGATGCTTTAGATAGTATACCAGACAGAGACATAACTGCATCACTCAGGGCTGCTATTAAGATAATAAATGATTACGAAAAGCTGAATAAAAATGAGGTTGTTATAAGTGATGAGATAGATCTTTCAGTTCCATTTTCAAAAAATGGAATATTTGGATGTTCATATAATAACTTCTTTATATTTGACACTCCGGGATCCAATTCCGAATCAAATGCAGAACACTACAAAGTCCTTCAGGGAGCACTTGATGGATTTTCAAATGGTATACCAGTGTGGGTTACAACATATGAAAGCTTAGACAGTAAGGATAATGCAAATCTGTGCGAGGATATACTCGATATAAAAGCACTTGACAGACGTTTCACAATGATTGTCATGAATAAGGCGGATGGTTCAGATCTTGATGAAGGGGGATTTTCAGCACAGAAAGAGCAGGAGATACTTGAGTACAATTCTGTGGAGAAAATGTATTCAGGTGGTATATACTTCGTATCTTCTGTTTTGGGACTTGGTTCAAAAAATGGAGGAACATTTGCGGACAATCATTACCGTAAGATATATCGTACGCAGCAGGAGGTGTATAGCAATCCAGAAGATGAAGATTATGCAACTCTGTACAGGTATAATATTATGCCGGCCCAGATGAAAAAAGATATGGTTGATTCTTCTGAAAACTGTGAGAACCTGCTGTATGCAAACAGTGGTCTGTATTGTGTGGAAAATGAGATGGAGATTTTTGCCAGCAAGCACGCAGCGTACAACAAGTGTGAGATGGTTTATACATTCTTGAAATCTGTAATAGACGAAACAGACAGAAGAATTACATCCAAGACAGAATCGTTAAAGAGGAACCGTGAGCTCAGAAGACAGGAGCTGGAAAAGGCAAAGGCTGAGCTTATTGACGAACTTCACAGTGTTTCTGAGACTAAGGAGCAGGAATTTGAGGAGAATTCAAAGAACTTTCTGCGGGAGAAGGTTGCTTCGGAGCTTGTATTTGAGTATACGGAGGAAAAACTTTCGGGTATTGTGGATGAGATATATGAGGGAAATAAAGAAGAGAGAAAATTCTCCGTTCATGAAGATGGGTATGAAAGTTCAAAGTCAAAGATGCTCTCAAATGTGAAGAAAAACAGTATGGATATATTAAAGGGAAGCGGAAGTCTGATGGACAGGCTTGGAAAGATAAAGGATGATCTCACAGATGACTTCGAGAATGTTAAAAAGAGCAGAAAAGAAATGACAGAGGCGGAGAGCGCTTTAGACAGGGAGACTTCGGACGATATTATGGCATACGTTGTTGAAGAGTATAAGAAAAATGTACTCACTGCCCAGGATATCCTTGGAAGAAGTATAAAGGAGCATTGGCAGCAGAACACTCAGCTGCTCAGAAATTCTCTGATAGATATAATTTCGGGTTCGGAAGCCTTAAATTCAACACAGAGGGAAGAACTGTCGAAGATCATTATCAACTATCATACAGTAGAGTTTAAGGACGACGCAGAGGAGACATTTGTAAAGCCAAGATATCTTCGTGGCAACATTTTTGGAATACAGATCATAGAGGATGAGAAACTGAATATAAGAAAGCTTGCAAATGGATATAATAACCGAATGGCAAGAACAGTAAATGAGATGGCAGATGATATAAACGGCAGCTGTTATGGCAGCTTTAAGATATGGGAAAAGAGTCTGGCAGCTGTGATAGAGGAGAATATAACAGAATATAATCCGACACTGCGTGATATGACGGATCTTATCAATGAGGAAACAGAAAGGATAGCTGAACTTGAAGCGGATCAGCTTGCTATAAAACGTTCATTAACAGAGATTGAAGACAGGATGGCATGGAAAAATCCAAAAAATTTTGAGATAGCGGATATACAGGTGGCTGATTAATAGTGAGATAATTGGAACTTGATGTCGGTTTGGATTGGACATACACAAGGAGAATTTTATGGGGGTAAAAAATATAGTTAAAAGGGCGAAGGACAAAGTAAATGATAAAGTTGCAGGTCTTGCAGCGCTTAGTCCGGAGCAGGTTAAAGAGGTTCAGGCAAAGAGAGAGGCATATTTGCTTGAAATGCCAAATCCTAATGATGAGCAGGCTTTGGATACTACCTGGAGAATGATGGCAGCAAACAGCGTAGAGATATACAATGCGTATCTTCCACAGATAAAGGATCTCTATGTTCCTGTGGAGAAGGATGCTGAGTATGATATGCCATTTAATGCTGAACATAATATCAGGTACTTTAACATTACAAAGTGGGTTCAGGACAAGAAAGAAAATGCTCTTGAGAAGCTGGTGAATGTGTATGCAGTGCTCTCCAATGAAGAGTGCAACATAGCACTTGTGTTCAACAGAACACAGAAGGGGACTAATGTGTACCTTGCAGTTGTCAATACGGCAAACTCAGATAATAACGTTGATATAAACTCGTATAAAAAGCGTCTTATAGAGGCGATAAGAGGAAATTTCCCCGGTGCAGAATGGAAAGATGAGGGAATGGGAGTTATACCATGCATGGATAACGACAGACCATACTCTGTGGCGACAGCATCGAATATACCGACAGAGAAGTCTGAGAAATTCGTAAGCCAGACCATAGAAAAGCTCCTTGACGGAATCATACCGACTGAAAGGAAGAATGAGTATACGATAGTCCTTCTTGCAACCCCTATTGAAGATGTGGAAGAGCGCAAACTAAGGCTTGGAGAAATCTATTCCGGAATGGTTCCATATGCGTCATGGCAGACGAACTTTACATATCAGGAGAATTCGTCGGTAGGTTCTTCAGCAACAGTTGGAGTGAATGTCGGGGTTGGAGTAGGAACGCAGAATAGTCACAGTAATTCTGCCACGGAAAATAATTCGGATACATATAATACGAGCCAAACTGAAACTAAGTCTAATTCAGATTCGCTCTCTTATGGGGAAGCAACTGCGGACTCTAGCAGTAAGGCGAATATGACGGGAGAGAATAGTGGCAATACGGTATCAAATGGTAGTAATGAAAGTTATGGTAATAATATAGAGGGAACATTAGGTGTCAGTGCGTCAAAGTCGGATGGGGCGCAAGTATCTGCTTCTGGAGGCCTTCCGGGAGTTGGAACTGTTGAGGCTGGCGTGTCTAAACAAATAACACTTGGAGTAAATGCAGCGGTTACAACAGGTGTTAATGAAGCACATGGTACTTCACGTTCTATTTCCCAAACCCTCGGCAAAACCGCCGCAGAAACTCTAACAAAGGGAATCACAAACACTGTGTCTAAAAATGTTGCTCAGAGTACAGGTTTGGCAGTTGCAAACTCTGTGGGCAAGGCAGTAACCAAAGGAATGGCACTCACATCGGGTGTTACCAATGGCATAAACTGCGGTGCCAACTTCGGAGCGAACTTTGCAAGATCTTCAACAGTTACAGCCATGATTGGCAAGAACGAGGGTATAACCCAGAACTTTACGAATTTCAATATCAAGCATGCATTAGAACTTCTCGATAACCAGATCAAGAGACTTGAGCAGGGAACAGCACTTGGTATGTGGGATTTTGCCGCATATGTTTTAAGCGAAGATCAGGATATGGCAAGTAACGTGGCACATTCATATCTGGCACTGACTCTGGGCGAAGAATCATATATGTCAAAATCTGCTGTCAATGTATGGCGGGGGAACATCGATGAGGAACGGAATCTTGCAAAAGAGATAGCCGGTTATGTCAGACAGCTCAGACACCCGATATTTGGATTGAAAGAAGAACGAATAAAGGAGGACAGGGCTTACAGCGTATATCCTCCGATAGTCACAGCGACCACCGGCCTGTCCGGAAAGGAGCTTGCCTATTCTCTCAACTTTCCGCAGAAGTCCATAGCGGGACTTCCTGTGCTTGAATGCGCAGGATTTGGTAGAAATGTGGTAATGTACGATGAAGTACATTCGAAAGAACATGGTATTGAACTTGGAAAAATATATCACATGCGCCATGCTGAGAATAACAGTGTAATACTTGACAAAAAGTCGTTGGCATCTCACACATTTGTGACAGGAAGTACTGGATCGGGAAAGAGTAACACGGTATACCAGATATTGGAGAGGGCGAGAAAACAGAGTGTAAAATTTCTGGTAGTGGAGCCTGCCAAGGGCGAATACAAATATGTATTTGGCGGATATAAGTCGGTGCATGTATATGGAACAAATCCGGCACTCACACCGATGCTCAGAATAAATCCGTTCAGTTTCCCAGAGGGAATACATGTGCTTGAGCACATGGACAGGTTGGTTGAATTATTCAATGTGTGCTGGCCGATGTATGCGGCTATGCCAGCAGTCTTAAAGAGTGCTGTTGAGAAGTCGTATAAGGACTGCGGCTGGGATATGATTCGCTCAGTGAATAATCTTGGCGAGAATATATATCCTACATTTGTCGATGTGGCGGAAAATATAAAGACAATAATTGACAGCAGTGAATTTGATCAGGATAACAAAGGTGCTTACAAAGGCTCGCTGCTTACCAGACTGGAGTCACTTACAAATGGAATAAATGGCATGATATTTGTGTGTGATGAACTGACAGATCAGGAATTGTTTGATGAGAATGTGATAGTTGATCTAAGCAGAGTCGGTGCATCAGAAACAAAATCACTTATCATGGGCATGCTCGTTCTAAAACTTCAGGAATACAGGATGACAAGTGGTGAGATGAATGCAGAGCTGAACCACATAACAGTGCTGGAGGAGGCTCATAACCTGCTTAGGAGAATTTCCACAGAACAGAGCTCTGAAAGTGCAAATCTGCTTGGCAAGAGCGTAGAGATGCTGTCAAATGCCATAGCAGAGATGCGTACATATGGAGAAGGATTTGTCATAGCAGATCAGGCACCGGGACTTCTCGATATGTCTGTTATCAGAAATACAAATACCAAGATAATCATGAGACTTCCGGATCAGGGGGATCGTGAGCTTGTGGGAAGATCAGCAAATCTGGATGATGATCAGATAGCAGAGATTGCAAAACTTCCTTGCGGAGTGGCAGCAGTATATCAGAATGAATGGGTTCAGCCGGTGCTTTGCAAGGTGGATAAATATACTGAGAAAGTTTTTTCATATGAGTACAAGCCTGAACAGGGAGTGTATACTGATGCAGATGGAGATTCTGTCTCCGAATCACTACTAGACTGCATTATGAACAAAGAGATAATGCGAAGAGGTGGAAAAAAGGATATAAAATCATTGAAAGACAGAGTTGTGAGATCAAAGCTGCCAACGCCGGTAAAAAAGAATTTTATTAAGTATATCGCAAGTGGTGGTGATGAGGCAGTGGAGTCACTTAGAACTCTTGTGTATGAATTTCTTGCGGCAGATCAGGCGATAAAGGCATCAAAACAGTGTGGTGACATAAATGAATGGCTGCATTCTGTAGTGGAACGTTTGAACCCGTCGGTGAAAGGATATACTGCGCATCAGATTGATCTTGCCATGGCGCTTATCCTGTATGAGCAGTCAGAACGGGATGCAGATTACGACAATATATTTGTGAGGTTTACAGAGATATACCAGAGCGAGGGAGGGGTGTATTGATGAGTGAGGTAGGAAAAACAGAGATAAATGAAATACAGAAACCAATGCCGGAAAATTACAGGGATATAGTTCCTGAGAAGGACTCGCCTATTGATAAGGTAAAGGATTTTTGGAGTGATATGTTCCGGGATGACACAAAACGATACAATACATATGAAGATAGAATAAATCAGACACGCAGGAAAGACAGCGAAGCAGGAACATGGGAAGGCGACAGGGGAGAGTCAAGATTTATCCCTAACAAAGAAACTGCAGAAGGTAAGGCTGCATCTGAAAAACTAGCGGAATATGGAAAAGAAGGTATAGATTATAAAAACGGCGAGCCAGACTTCTCGGATTGTTCTAGGACAACGGTCAAGATAGATGATATGACTGAGAATAGAGTAAATTATGAAGATGACAATGGAAATATGTGTTTGGGCAACTTTGCACAGGCAGATATTGAGTGCGCAAAAAAATGGAATGAACAAAACAAGGGTGGCTGCAGCCAGTGGACACCGAGAATGGTACAGGAATGGAGACATGAGAACAAATGCACGTGGCACGAAAGGGCAGATCAGAGAACAATGGATCTTGTCCCGGAGGCGATACATGGATTTTTCTCGCATAGTGGTGGGGTGTCAGAATGCAAGACCAGAGATGCAGCAAGTAGAGGAGGCGATTTCGATGAATGATGTGAATATAGTTTTGTGGGGAAGAGAATTTCATCTTCCAGTCAGCTATAGCTGGTATCCGGGAGAACAGGTGATAGATTCTCAGAAAAAGTCGGTTCAGGATTTTTGTGCTGGAAATAATGCAGGTGAGATGCTGGAACAGCTAAAGAAATATGTAGCGGATAAATCGGACGGTCAGGTAGAAGTTGCGGAAATAGATAATATATTCATGTATGTTATGCCAAAATGTCTGTATGTGCCAAGAACCGATGACTTGCAGGTGGTAGTACTTTGTAATTATAAGTTTGATATGGAACATGGGATAGCGATAGTTTTTAAGAACGGCAGATTTGCCGAGATAGGAGCACAGGATATCGTATTATGATATTTGGCGAAAAGTTTGATAAAGGTGAACAGATAGATACTAAACCAGGGAAGACGGACAATTACAGAGATATCAAGTTGGTAGAGCTCTCGAAGATTGATGCAGTGAACTTCTGGAAGTCGGAGATTAGCATTCCAAATGCCAAAGAATATTCTATGCCAGAATCTGAACTAAGGGAAAGAACACGGGACTGCAAGGAGAATCAGTTTGAATTTGACTATAATCAAAGCGCTGATGTAAAAAGTATACTCGATAAATTTTCGGAGTGGGAAGATATGAAACTTGGAGACCGAGAGAACATTTGTCACGAGCTGGCAAAGAGTATTGGAGAGGATCTTGGTATTGAGGTTGTTCCACAGGTGAGATTTTATGATGGAGACATTGGACAATATGGATACTATAATGATCAGACAAATTGTGTGCACATAAACCAAAATGAATTGAATGATCCTCGGGAGACAGTGCGGACTATTGCCCATGAAATGAGGCACGCTTATCAGCACTTTCGGGCGGAAAAGATGGAGACAGAACAGGATGAATTGTACAAGTATAATTTTGAACATTACATTCCGGTTGCCCATGACGAATATGGATATGCTGTCAATTTTCTGGATTATCAGGGACAGATGATAGAGGCTGAGGCAAGAGCCTTTGAAAATCTATTTGAAGTGTAGCGTTATTAACACAGAATAAAGGAAATGTGTATATACGGTCTGGTTTGGTCTATTGGTCGAATGGTATCAGGAGGCAATATGGATGGAGTTCAATGGTAATTTTGGAGGTGAAAGTATGGAAGATTCTGAAAAAATAATAGGTGAGTATTACAAGAAAATTGGAATTGGACAGGATTTTGTAGAAAGCAAGCTGAGTAAATTGAGTGACAATCCAGATGTCAGGGACGAGTTTGCGTATTGGATTATAAATAGAAAGTATAAAGATAATGGAGTTGAAGTCCAGGGATATACAGCGAAAGAACTTGCTGGCAAATCAAGATTTCTCGACGGAGAAGGTGTATTTATGATGCTTATAAAATTGAGAGAGAATCCAGAGGAAGCAGTAAAACAAATTCAAGCGGGGTTTCGTATGAGGTAGAGAGCTGAATGGGGCGCAGAGACAAATGTTACTCTGCGTAAGATACTTGTCGTTCTTAATAAGTCATTATTAAATATATGAATCATAGATGCTATAAGATTGTGCTTGATATATTAGTGGAATTGGGTAAAATAAAAGTAATTGGAGGGTCCTGTCGATAGAAGTGGACTTGTGAAAAAGAATATTTTCGTTGCGATAGATACTGACAAAAGGCTGTGCTATAATGCATAGCCTTTTTGTATGCAAAAAACATCTCATCCGGAGCTACTAGGTGTAAAGTGCTATATCCGAAGTAACTAGGTGCACACCCCTGAAACCTGCATTCACAAATCCACTTTTGAAAATCCCGTGCGATAATCCCACTAGAACATGACATAAGCGATATGTTCACATCGCATGTTGACTGCACGTAACGTGCAATTTTAATGTAAGAAATATGTCGAAGTGAGGCGGTGATAACAGCATTGGAGACACTGAGGGAGTTGTGTGAACACACGGGAGTGAGCAGGAGGGCAATTCAGGGATATGAAAAGGCAGGGCTTATGACAGCAGCTGCAAAAAATGAAAGAGGTTATCTGCTGTATGATTCGAATGCACAGGACCGGGTTCGGATGATAAGGCTTCTTCAGAATTTGGAGTTTTCAATCAAGGAGATAACCGAGCTCGAAAACATGAGCAAAGATGAGGTGAGAAGAGCGGTGGATATACATATAACAAAACTCAGACAGAGGAAGGTAGAGATAGACGAGTACATAGAGCAGGCGTATGAGATGATTGAGAAACTGTAAGAAAGGAGATAGGTGGTTCGTAAAACTATGTAACCACTAGGGAAAAGCTATGAAAAAAACAATAAAGAAAGTGGCAGTTGTAAACTCTTTAATAATCATTGCACTGACTATAGTAGGATGTAATTCTACAAGTGAGGATACAGCTGCAAGTAAAAATCAAAATGAAGTAAAAATAGAAAACACAACTGCCGGTGAAAGTGAATCAACTGAAGCTGCATCAAAGAAGGATGATGCTGAATCAACTGAAGCGACAACAAAGAAGGATGATGCTGATTCGGCACTGGAATCGGCACCAGACAGGACATCTAAAGATGATGTCGTTTTAGATTTTGATATGGGAAACTTGGATGGGATTGTAGAGGCTGCAACAAAAGAGGTGGATGCCAGGATAGAGTATCTTAACGAAGAATGGGAGTCTATAAAAGAAGATGTAACATCGTATGATTCGTTTGTTAATAATGAAGATAAAATAGAGGGGTTTTATGAAGACATCTTAGCAAAACATTCTGAATTGTGTACGATAGGTTATAAAACGGCA
>URJI01000063.1 GCA_900548215.1 uncultured Coprococcus sp.
ATGTTGTTAATTTTTCAAGGTTCTCTATGTTCTCGCCTCTCAGCGACAACTTCTAAATACTATCACATTCATTTCTTAATGTCAACAACTTTTTTCATCTTTTTTCAAGTCATTTCGTCAGCTCTTATAAACTGATTTCGTATCATAATCGGGTGATTATATTGCGAATAAATCTCAAAATCTGATGTTTTATTGATGTTTTCGACACCGTCTCACGCGACAGCTTTTATAAGATACCACCATCATTTTACAATGTCAAGCATATTTTTCTATTTTTCCTGTTTTTGCTGGTTTTCCTGTTTTTGCTGTTTTTGTTGTTTTTGTGGTTTCCTATTTGTATATATTTTCTTATTCTCTTTTTATTCTCTTCTAATTTTCTTTTTATTTCTTTTTTATATTATAATCAGATTTTAAGCTACTAAACCTGTCAGGCTCCGTTTCCTTCATATCCAGCTTAATATTATATCTATACTCTTTGCCTATACTAGCTCAAGTCTCTCAATTATAAAACCTTCATTCTCCATGTGATATACGGTTCCGCAATATGGGCAGTTTCTCTGACGGACAGAATCAAAGCTTGCTCCACAATTCCTGCAATACGCAGATGTAATGGAGAATCCAGGAGGTTCCATATAAGCGGTATTTCTACGGAGTGTAACGTCTATGCAGTCTCCGCGCCTGTTGATGCTGCCATTCTTCTCGCTGTAATTTATCCACCATGTCCTGAGTGTCATGCACAGATGACTTCCCTCCATATGTATATTCTGCACTGTCATAGCCTGCATATATGTCATTTCTATAATATCCTGAAAGTATGGATTTAATGTTCCACCACAATACGAAGCCAGATTCTCCGGATGGTCTGACATAATTGCCATACGGATAAGAGATATGATCTGTCCCTCAAACTTCTCAAACGAAAAATACGGATCATATGGTGCAAATGCACTTTTGACCTTTCCTTTTGTTGTCACATAGGACCAGAACGGTATTCTCTTTCGTCCATCCCTGTTGAACTGTTTTGTCATAAATATAATAATAGAAATTATATATCCAAATATTCCGCCCATAATAAGTGCTACAAAAAATGACATTAACAAAGCCTGTGGTATTGGAGTTTCCCGGTCGAGAAAAGAAGGTATAAAACATGCAAGGAAGAAAACCAGCATGGTTATCCCTGTGGTCTTTCCCATCTTCTTCTGATTCTTTGTAGAAGCATTCTCCCGAATAAAAAATATATTTGTTACACGGGGAAACAGATCACTGATACGAAAAACCGTACGACAATAAGGGCAGCCTTCCGTGAGAGCTGCCACAGGACTAACTGCACCGCAGTTTGGACAAGTCATGGACATACGTGTAAGTTCCTGCTCATTTGGAGTATGGACAACTGTCTCGTACATCGTATCTTCGGTTACACGCTCATATATTATGCCGGTTGAATTCTGGAATTGCAGATGTCTGTCAACACCCTCATACATGAGATCAACTGTGTACCAGGATGTCTTTCGAGGCACTCTTGTAGTTCCCATCGTTTCTCTCTTCACAGGTGATGTATGCTGTATCATACGAATGCCCTTCCGTGCCATTCTATCCTTCTGAAGGCGAAGAATATATGATGTGTCTCCATCACAGCTGCGTGGACGCATGTCAGAATCATACCAATGATTTAATTCTATGGCAAAATCATCAAATATACTTCTGTGTTTCTCCCATGTCGGAGTATATTTCTTAAATGCTGTCACCTGTTTTCCATAACAGATCAAAGAAATTATACCAGCTATGATCAAAGCCGCTCCAATACATAGGAAAACAAGAGCCGGTGTCTTGTCTATATCTTCAACTGTATAGACTGATGCACCAAGGAGTCCCAACGCAAACAACACTATACCCCTCACAAATAAGTTTGTTTTTGGCTTTGGCACTTCTAGTTTACGTTTTTTGCTTGTTATATTTGATATATCTGAAAATATTGACATCTTTTTTCCCCCACAAAATCCCATTAAATATATGTTGTTATTGTATCTTTGATACTATGCCATTTTCCGTAAGTGTCTGCAGACATTCCGACGCACTGTCATCGTGCATCATCTGCCACACCTGTTCCATTCCTGGTGCAAGCGGTTTTCGCAGGAACTCTTCCCCCGATATCCAGTACACTTTGCCCTCTTCTGAAGATATAAGTTCCCCCTGATACTCATCCGTCTTGTACAGAAATCCGACATTTCTCACAGCTCCGGTCATCCAGTGATATATTCCGGTGAGCTTTGGATTGCTTATGGTCAGCCCGGTCTCCTCATATATCTCTCGTATCACCGATTCTGTGAATGTCTCTCCGGGTTCCACATGTCCACCAGGGAATGTCGTTCCGGAATAGCTTTTCCCTACTTTATCGAGTGCAAGTACACGCCCAGCGTGATCATATACCATGCACATATTCATAAATATTACCTTCTCTATTTCCGCCATTTTCTCCATCCTGTTGTTTCTATACATTCTGTATGTATTCTCCGGTCTATGGATTTATATCGCACTCTATATACTATATATCATAATGTGCGAGTACGATAACACGTTACTATCACAACGAGCTTAATTATCTGATGCTCTTTTTCAGAATGTCATATTTGTTATCTACATCATTTTGTATATTCCCCGAGCGCCGCCTTCAGATACTCATACCTCAGTCTTTTCTCTTCCTTTGCAAAATGTACCTCCCGCTGCTGCTCCGGATTATCCTCGTAATTTAAGACTTCATCGCCGAACTGCTCGCTTGTGAGATCAAAAGCGCAGTCACCTATCACATTGTAACAATGATAGTTTCCGCCTGGTCTCTTTATACCGTACACCTTTCCACCAAATATATCCTGTGCCAGAAAAGCAGTGATGGAACACTGCCCCAGCGTCATGTTATCCTTTGTCCATCTGTCCCTCATCCTCGGCGCACAGGTGTCTGCACACCAGATATGACTCAACGCATCGTATAGATCTGTTGGGGTATTTATCCCCGGATATTCATCTGTGATGGCCGGTGCATCTGCATTCTTCCAGCCCCAGAAATTGTATGTCTTTTTTTCGTTGTCCATCCATCTCACCTTCGATACTACATTATTCCATCATACTTCTACATTCGATACTTCTTTTGTCCAGCTGCCTTCCTTACATCAACATCCTTACATCAACTTTCTTGCTTCATTATATCACTCACACTGTAAATTCTCAGTATTTAATATACGGTATTATTCCACAGTATTTTCTAGCACTCCAATATTTTCTATCTTACATCTTACCACACCGCCGTCCTTAAGGTACAGTGGTTATCATATATCCGTCAAGGCTCTTGTCCCAATAAAAAGCCACCCGGATATAAATATCCATTCGCATTCAACCGCGAATCATATTTATACCCGGATGGTCTCTATATATTCATATAATATTGTCACTTGCGTTATCTACTACAGCTCTACTGAAGCTTTCCATACTCCTCATCCGTCACAGGCTCACACCACTCATTTGACGTCTCATCGCCAGGTACCTCGATTGCAAGATGGCTGAACCAGCTGTCAGGAGCTGCGCCGTGCCAGTGCTTTACCTCAGCAGGAATATTGATGCAGTCGCCTGGATTCATCTCAACTGCAGGCTTGCCCTCCTCCTGATAGTATCCGCGTCCACCGACACATACAAGGATCTGTCCGCCACCGCTCTTTGCGTGATGGATATGCCAGTTGTTACGGCAACCCGGCTCAAATGTCACGTTGAACACTCCGACCTGGCTTGTCGATACTGGAAAGAGATAGCTGTGTCCTATGAAATACTGGGCAAATGCATCATTTGGCTGTCCGATAGAAAATACCATGCTCTTTGCATGTGCTCTCATGGCCTCATCCTCATATGGAAGATCGCCCTCATTTACATTCCACACTTCCTTTGCAAGATTGAATACTGCCCAAGCCTTTGGCCAGCCGGCGTAGAAGCCAACATGTGTGATGACCGCTGCGATCTCCTTCTGTGATACACCGTGATCTTTCGCATTCTGAAGATGGAACTTAAGTGAAGAGTCAGTGATTCCCTGTGCCATGAGTGTCACAACAGTTATTATACTTCTGGTCTTTACATCGATGTCATTGTTGTTCCAGTTCTCTCCAAAGAGAACATCGTCATTAAAATGTGCAAACTCCGGAGCGAACTCTCCGAGTGCATTTCTTCCCGCTGTCTGTACTATCTTTGTCATATTTTTCTCCTCCAAATGTAACTCTGTTTCATATATTCGTCGGATGCATGAAGGTTATTATCATCTCTCGTGAATTTGTCATACATCTATTCTTTACGCGAATGTTTTGTCAACCCACTTCTCGATCTCCTGTCTGTTTGCCCTGTTCAGTAGTCCACCTTCTACAAACTCAGCTCCCGGTGCTGACGGCTGGAGTTCCTTGATCGTGTTGCCCAATCCACTTCCGCCCGATGTTGCAAACAGTGTGATTTTCTTGCCTGTGAAGTCGTATTTCTCAAGGAATGTATTGATGATCGTTGGAGCCACATACCACCAGATAGGGAATCCAAGTACTATCTCATCATAATTCTCAATGTGTGCATTTGAATCATCAAGCTCCGGTCTAAGCTTCTTGTCGCTCATCTCGACGCTGCTTCTGGATTTCTTGTTCATCCAGTCAAGGTCAGCCTTGGTGTACAGCTCCTTTGGTTTGATCTCGTACAAATCTGCGCCTGCTGCCTCCGATATCATCTCTGCAACCTTTTTCGTGGTTCCACTTGCGCTGAAATATGCTATAAGCTTTTTTGACATTATGTAAACCTCCTTCAACTAAACGTCATCCCATTCTAATCACCTTTGACGTGGAATGATACTGCATGTCAAGTCTTCGTCAAAAACCTGACACATTCCAATATCCGCCCACACATCCTATGAATGTATGAGCATAAAAATAAGCAAATACTTTTCAATACATGCTTATTTTAGTCCTGATATATCTATATGTCTAATACCTATATCGAATTATCTGTTATGCCTAAAAGGCATATTGTTACATTGGGCGCTTAATGATAGAAATTTTCAATTAACTCATTTGATCTTTCGGCCGCTTGATTTTACAAATACCATGTGATATAAAGTAAACATCGTTTACCAAAGTAACAAATGGAGGTGACTATCATTCGGGAAAGTACAAAGGAAACAAGGGCGGCAATACTGAAAAGTGCCATGGAAGTCTTTCTTGAGGTTGGATATCAGGAGGCGTCCATGCGTAAGATCGCCGCAAGGGCCGGTATAACCGCAGGCGCAATATACAAGCATTTCTCAGGCAAAGAGGAAATGTTTGACGAGATATTTGAGGAAAGCGGCAGAAAGCTCATGGAAGTCACTGAATCCATGATCGGAATAAACTTCACTGCCATGTCAGATGACGAGCTGCTCAATGTGTTGTATTCCAGGGTATCAGTACAGATCTTCGATATGCTTGAGGGCGACATGCAGCTCTTTCATATGCTGCTGAAAAATGACTCAGGCAAATGTCTGGAGAAATTCCGCAGTATCTATATAGAAAGAAGTGCTGGCTTTGCAATTAAGTATTATGACGAGTTATACAAACGTGGTATTGCAGTCAGGAAATTATCTAAGAAAACAGTGTATATGCTCTCTCTGGCCGAATTCTCAATGGTCTGTGAAATAATTGCAGATGACTCATGCCAAAGTGGAGTCACAGCAGAGATGAAAACTGCATTTATGGAGGCTATGAATGTTCTGCTGCACGGCATAGAAGCAGAGCTTCAGATAGGCAGAGCGCCTGATGATCCAGATCGAATTTAAATAGACAGTCAGGTCCATGATCAACCTGTATAGATAATTTGACCGGTGTCAAATAGAAAGGATATGTAACTATGAAATACAGATTTACCCAGAAATTATTTGGTTATTTCTTTCACAATTCATGCATGAAGCAGGCAAAAGCACAGCATCTAATCCTTGACAGCAAGGCTATAAAGAACGAATACAAGGCAGTCCTTGAGCGTGCCGATGACATAGGAAAGTCGCACCTCATGAGCTCATACTGCATGGGCGCATATTTCATCGCACTAAACAGAAAGACTTCTCTTTCACCGGAGGAATGTTTCAGCCTGTACAAAGACGGGCTGTACAACAATAAACTTTTTCATATGGTTATTGGAAATGCAGACAGCTATCTCGATGAAAAAAAGCTTCCGGGAAGGAAGAAATGGTCTGAGGAATCTCATCTGAGACGCTATAAGAATGACTGGGTTCTTGACATCATCGAGGGCGGGCCAAACGATGACTTCGTACTCGGCTATGATTATCACAACTGCGGGATCTGTAATCTCTGCCGCAACGAGGGGTGCTTTGAACTGGCAAAGTATCTGTGCCGTATGGACTACGTGCTCGCTGACATGATGGGCATGAAGCTCACAAGGACACAGACCCTTGCCGAAAATGGAGCTTACTGCGACTTCCGCTATGGACGGAAGTCACAGTAATTGATCTATCTTTTATAATCAAGTTCTCCCACTGCCATAGGATTCAGATTCAGTGTCACCCATTTGACCGAAAGCTCTGTGAGTCTGTTTATATCCGTCTCATCGGCATCCTTGATGCCGTTTATGAGTCCGGCAAATTCTCTCTGCTCGTCCGCGTCAAGTGGTGTGCCCATACATATGTATCGATACAGGGCATTTGCCATGCTCTTGAAATCTGAATCCCAGTTGCAGCATCCGTTATCTAGTATCTCATAGGCAAGTTTTCCCGATATACGGATGACCTCGCCCTGAACTGTGCCCGCATGTCCCGAACCAGGCACAAGAAGATTCCACAATTCTCCATGCTGCTTCTGCCAGCGCTTCTCATGAATGACGATCGGCGATGTGCCGTCATATTCTACCCGTCTTGGAACAGGGGCAACTCCGAGCAGTCCATACAGACTCTCCATCGTCCTGTCAAGCTCCGGCATAATATCAGGACTCATATCTTTCCTGCGAAACTCTATATCCTCAGCCGCGCTTCTCATATATGTTCTTATTTTATCTGTGACCGGAACTCCTATCCCGATCAGATACTCTGCTACCGGCGCAAGCTTTATCAGATCAAATGTCCTTGCCCAGTGAAACGCTCTCTCAAGTGGAGTCTCCCCTGATCTGGATGTCACTTCTGCATCTGCTCCCGCCTGTATCAGACATTTGACAAGCTCAAGATTGCCAGTCTTCACAGCCACATGCATAACGGTCTCTCTGTCAAGACCCTGGGTGGCTGTTATGTCTGCGCCCAACTTCACCAGCGCTATAGCCTGTTTCTCTGATGCCATTCTTCCGGCATGATAAAGCAGCGGTGTGTAGCCATACTGGTCAACATAGTTGATGTCGATCCCCTGCCCTATCAGCCACCGCATCATCTCCTCTGAAAGTGGAAATTCCAGTGCATTTCCCTTGTTGTATCCGCCATATGCATTGATGTCGCATTTGCCAAATACCTTCTTGATGTCCTCATCACTTGCCGTCTGCACAAGCTGCTCAAAATCCTTTGGCAGTGTTTTTCTCTTTGCCATGTGTGTACCTCCCATATTCTATTCTACTTACCCCTGATCTTCCTGACATTCCTGTTCATCATATGCCTTCCCCAGTTTCTGTACAGGAACGCCTTCACCCTTGACATCTCCTGATGGTGTTCTTTTAACAGCCCATCCGGCGAATCATACACTCCGAAATCCTGATTGATACCTTCGCTCTGGATATATGTATTATTCCTGTCAAAATCTATAACAGGATTCTTAAAGTCCTTAACTGCCACTCCAAATCCGCAAAATGCACCCGTACACTCACTGTATTTCGCCTGCAGCTTTTTTAGATATCCCATATCCAGAATAAACGCCTCAAGCTCATACCACCTGTTTTCAAAATACACTTCTACCCAGCTATGGAATACATTCTGTGGTGCATTTCTGTATACGATTCCTGTCATAGCGCCCTTCTGTAGCTTTTTATCAATGGTAAATCCATGCACTCTGCACGGGATATCGCAGGCTCTAAGCAGCGCCATGAACAATGTTCCCTTGGTGTTGCACTGTCCATAGCCATCCCGCAGCACCCTGGACGCCGGGACACTGTCATCCACATTATATCCAAACAATATCTCATCCCTGACAAATGTATAAATGGCCTTCAGGCGTTCAAACTCTGCCATGTCACTCCACTTTCTCTCTCTGATGAGCTGCTTGATATTCTCATTTGAATAGTCGAGCATCTTTGTCTCTGTCAAATAATCGTGCATCCCTTTTACCTCTTATCCGAAAAATTGCATATCTGTATCGGTGTGCCACCTTCCATAACGTAGAAACCGTGTCTCTCATAGAAAGCGACATTCTTGCTGTCCTCCTGCATTCCCTCTATGTACAGATAATTCTTATATTTATCTCTAATATATTCTACCATATTTCCGGCTATTTTCTGCCCCTGATATTCAGGATGCACAAGAACATAGTGTACAAATGCCACCAGCTCTGAATCATCCAACACTCTTGCAAGTCCGACAAGGCGCTCACCCACCATCCCATGCGGTAAGAACAGTCTGTGAGTTCATAAGTGCTTTGTGAAGTCTCTGTGGGTATTCTGCCGAGATCCACCCAACCGACTTAAAAAGCTCCTGTACCTGATCCTGTGTAAATGTTTTCTCTTCTGTATATTTTATCATTATGTCTACCCCCTATGGTCACATTTCTGGCACTGTGTCATCTCGTTTTCGTTGTCTTCCTTGTAAAAGGTTCCTGACCACTGACAAATACTCTTAAGTATCGGTACAACGGATCTGCCCTTATCTGTAAGTGAGTATTCAACTCTCGGAGGAATCTCATCATATGATCTTAGAAAACTTTGGTTTTCCATATTCGGAAACATATTTCTCAATGTCAAATTGATTTTTCTTGTCAAAATCCGAAAGCTCTTTGTACATCTCGTTTGCGGTTATATCGACCTTATCTGAAAAGAACGGTCTTACTCCACGCACCTGCAATATACATTTGCCGCCATCCATAAGAGCCAGGCGGTCTTGGCTCATAAGCTCCCGCCCAAGTTTCTGATAGTTCAGACCATAGGACTGAGATGTTCCTCTGGTATCAGAGGTGTTGTACGTGTCAATCGTTTCCTTACCCAGCACTTCCGACAGATCTTTTAATGTTGACTTCTCCTTGCCACCTAAAAACAGAAATGTATCGCAGTTACCCTCGATCGTCTCTGCGTTATCCTTATAAATTGACTTTAACTGTGCCTTAGACTGTAGGATAATGGATGCCGATATCTCTCTGCTTCGTATGGTTGCAATCAGCTTGTCAAACTTCGGAATCTGTCCGATGTTTGCGAACTCGTCCAGGATACACCGCACATGTACCGGGAGCTTTCCATGGTATTCATCGTCTGCAATCGTGCAGAGCAGATTGAAAAGCTGTGTGTACATGATTGATACCAAAAAATTAAGGGAATCATCTGTATCCGAAATAATGACAAACAGTGCTGTCTTTCTTCTACCGATGTCCCCTAAGTCGAGTTCATCATATGCTGTTATCTCCCTGACTTCCTTGATGTCAAATGGTGCAAGTCTCGCACCACAGGAAACCAGAATACTCTTGGCTGTCTTACCTGAAACAAAATGTCAAAGACTTTTTAGTACCCATACATTTCATTGCATGAAAAAAGCCACTGTAGATTTCTCCACAATGGCTATAAAGTCATTTTTATTCACTTTTGATTTTCGGCAACCTCATGCCCAAACTGGAATAGGTTTGACACTTTAATCGGGACTGAACTCCTTATCGGTAATGACATAATGAAATTCATCTGCACCAAAGGTATCTTTGTCCAGATCTGTAATAGTAAATGTAGTTCCATCAAATTTCATATAGCCGCTGGTGCCGTCAACAACAACGCCATCTTTTACAATGTCCAGATAAACAATTCTATCGATGCTATTCAACTCATAGGCCTGCCAACCGTCCACACCCTGAAAATAGGCTGTAACATTGGCAAACGGTTCATCGTTTTCCTTCTTGCAGACAAGATAACTGGCACTGTCCTCCGATACCCAGGTGGCAGTCATTCCCCAAGGACCTTCCGTTGATACATATCTCCCAAATTTATGGTCGTTGGTACGGTTAATTATGAGTCCTACAAAAGAACCAACAACGAGTACAAGAATAAGCACAACGACACCAACAATGATTTTTACATTCTTCCTCATGATAAATTCACCCTTCCATAAATTCATCTGTTAAGAATATTCTTATTTTTTGCTCTTATTGAACATACTAATTATACCACAATATATGCAAGTTTTCCATATGCTTTTCTACCTATGCCGTATGCTGATTTGCCCTAACATCATTCTCAATCAGCCTCTTTATCTTGTCCTTCATGCTTTCTTCGGCATCCTCATTGAAATGCACTCTCACAACATACATTGTGCCACCTATCTGCTTTCTGAGTGCTACCGGTGTGTGTGATTTTCTATTCTCCATTTGTGTTCTCCTTTATGTCTGCCTGGTAAGGAAGAGCCTCTTTCAGCTGACAACCGGAAGCTGACAACCGACCTCTAAAAACTCTCAATTCCTTTTATTTATAGTTACTTTTCCTAAATTTACTTTTTCTCAAATATTCCGTTGCTTTCGTTGTCAGAACTATATATATCCCTTAAAAACATAGTAAATATAAGGTTTTATAGAACATAGAACCGACAACGGGGTTGGCAACGGGATAGACAACCAGCCGACAACCTATCAGGCATTTATCTCTCCATCCACTCCGGTGGCAATGATAACTGCTCCATCTGCTCCTTGGTTATCGGTTGAAAATCCTGACCTCTGTTGTCAGGCTTCTCCCATCCTTTCTGCCTGCGGTATGGTTCAGGAAAATGTCTTGGATTACTAAAGGCAATCCAATTACTGCAGTTATTCATAATGTCATTAATCTCACGAATTTCCCATTGTGCCGGATTTCCGTCATTTCCCAATGCCTCAGAATATAACTGCCTTGAACATACCATGCTTCCCTCGTAATGCTCCAAATAGTCAAGAATCAGCTCTTTCTTGGTATCTTCCTGCATAAACTGCTTCTGATACTCACAAAGCTCTTTTTCCATCTCTTTCGGAAGCCTAAGCTGGCATTTGCCACTCCTGTAGATTTCCATAGCCTCTGCCCACATCTGGTCGATATATTCCCTTGATGTCTTTTCATCATCGAGTATATGAGTTTCCGCCTCTTCCATATTGCAAAGAATAGGCAGAAATCTTCGGTTTCCCGACCTGTCCATAGGCAGGAAATCCAGCGAATTTGATGAACCGGCAAACACGCACTGCCTCTTGTGGTCTTTGGGATGCCTGTCGTATGGGGTCTTGTAAGTGTCTTTCTGTCTGCTCATAAAGGACTTGGTATCTTCCACATTCTTGGCATTGAGAATTGCCACCATTTCAGGGAACTCTATAATCAGATGCCCCTGTATTTTTCGGTATACATTATCATCATCCATTTTCTTCAAGTCATCCGTAAACCAGTCATCTTCCATGGCAAGGAAACGCAGAAAAGTGGATTTACCGGCTCCCTGACCACCTACCAGGCAGAGCATTACTTCAAACTTGATGCCCGGGCATGAAATTCTTGCTATCGTCCCTATCATAAAAAGCTTCATTACCTCATAGGTGTACTCACTGACCTCTGCCCCTAAGAAGTGATGCAGTGCATAGCGTATCCTCTCCCAGCCATCCCATGTTATGGAATTGATGCGGTCAAGAACCGGATGGTATCTGTTTTCATTTGCCACGACCTTTATCACATCCTCAATCCGCTTTTCGTTGGATAATCCATAATGCTTTTCAAGGTAGACAACAAGGAATTTCAAATCAACATCCGTCAGGCTGTCGCTTTCACGATACCATCCCAAATCCCTTGTAATGTCGATTTTATCCGTAAACATGTTCAGACGGAATGCACCCTGCAGATTAGGGTCATTCATCAAAATCAGACGATAGTTACCGACTGTTTTCCTGACTTCTCCCTTTTCTGTGCTCTCCAGCATCGCCCTGACTTCTCCGATACTCTTCAATTCTTCCTGCAATCGACTTCACCCCCTTTCCAATGTCAGAAACAACAGAAGCTCTGTCAGGGATATCCTTTTCAAGGAGAGTATCAAGCTGATATTCCACTTTACTGATATTCTGCAGAGCTTCTACAAAGCAGGGATGCCATTCCTCATCCATGCTCTTCGGTGCATATTCTGTTTTCCATTTCCTTAACAGATGATAATAGTCTGACAGAACACAAAAACACTGCTTCTGCTCTTCATCCAGTATCTGCTCCGGTGTTTTCTTTGGTGCCATCTTTTTCGGTGGTGCCCGGTTGGTTGCGTCATAATTCAGTCCAAAGTCAGATGCAATCTTCATTGCAGCTTCCTTTGGTGCAAGCCCGAAATATTTTGCCACAAAATCTATCGCATCTCCGGTATCTCCACAGCCGAAACAATAGTATCTCTTATCAATCTTCATGCTGGGAGTCTTGTCTTTATGAAACGGACAACAAGCCAGCCCACTCCGGTTGATTTTGATGCCATACTGCATAGCCACCTGCCTTGCAGTGACATTTTCTTTCACTACTGCAAATACATTCATGCTTATCCCAATTCCTCTCCCCTTGCTTTTTTGTGTGCTGGTGTTTCTGCCACCTTTGCTCTCTGCTCCTCTACAAGCTTCCTGTTTGCCTCAAGAAGGGCACGGACTGACTTCCTTGCATGTTCCTTTACCTCAGACTTCTTTTGCTCCTTTATGCGTGGATTTTGCAATGTTTCCATTACTTTCCCGGCTACTTTCTGTGCCATGCCCCTGAGCCTGTTTTCCAAATTATCAAGACACCTTCCGACAAAATCCCGCTTGTCCTTTGGTGTCTTTCTCTCATCCGAGGTCAGCCACTTTTTATATCTGCGAAGCTCCTCAATATCTTCCGCCCTGGTCTGCTCTGCCATTGTATCAGATACTGCCTCACACGCTTTTTCATAGGCATCCTCAGCTACCTGTTCCACAAAATTCTCCATATCCAAAACTCTCATGGTAATCTCATCCAGAACTGCCTGCTTCTCTGCAATTCGCTTTTTCTGATTTTCAATTATAAAGTCCTGCTTTTCAAGATAGCCTGCACCACCATAAACCGGCTCACACTCCACCTGCACTCCGTTTCTCTGTGCTATCTCCAAAAACAATTTTCTGCATTCTGCATCAAAGTTCATTTTCCGGTTATTGTATTTCCCTTTCTTTTTTGCTGGGTCAGGCAGTTCAAAGCCAAGCTCTTCCAGTGCCTTATCCTGCTGGGGACATAATTCTCCATATTTGTTTTTTGCGTCAAATACATGCCTCTCATGAATATGCGGGGTTGCCTCATCCAGGTGCAGTGCCCAGTCCAATATATGAATGTGGGAGCCATGCCCCTCTTGCAAGCATGGTACCCACTTCTTCAAGTACAGTTCCCTTGGGATCAGTCACTACATACGAACACTGCATCTGCATAAGTGACGGTTTCACAAATCCTCTTGTTTTTCCTGCTCCGGAACCTCCGACAATCAGGATATTTTTGTTTCTGTCGTACTTTGGGTGTTCCGGTCTCGTCATTCTGAGCCATTCTGTCGCAGTCAGCGGAATGTTGTTCCACTTAACCGGATCTGTATATGGTTCAAAATCCTTATCCGTCCCCCACTTCGCAGAGCCATATTCCTCTCTTGGACGGAACTGCTTGGCATTCTTCTTTCTGGAGTTCATGAAAAGCTTGAATGCCACACCTGCTCCGATACCACAGATAAGCGGTGTAAGCTTAAATGAAGGTGCAAAATATGGTTTGACCTGGAATATCAGCGAAAATGCTTTGACACACTTATCCAGCATATCGCCGCCATCTGCTGATACCACCGCCTGTACATACTTATTTATCACATAAAATATGATTACAAACGGGATTCCATCAATCGCTACCTTGTTCGCATTCAGCTTTCCATTCTTGTAATACGGTTTCAGTATCTTCTTAGGTAATGCCTTCAGGTCATCAAGTACGGCACCGCCGATATTCTTTTTCCCCATAAGCACCACCTACAAACTTGTATCCCGGCTCTTTTTCTTCGTTTTCTCACGCTGCCGGTTCTTGTCTTTCTGTTTCTTCTGTGACTGCTCCTTCTTGTCCTTGATTCGCTCCGTAAGCGACTTATCCTTCTTCGGATTATGCTTTCTCGCCGCTTCCTTGATTTCCTCCTTTGCATTTGGTGTGATACTTCCAGATTCCAGGACTTCATTCTTGTGATCCTTGATCTCAAATCTCGTAGAGAATTTTGACAGTGTTTCCACATCGTCTATATTTATCTCACCATTATTTACAAAGTCAGCCGACATAACCTCCTTGCCCTTATCATCGTAAAGCACAAGTGTCTTAGTCATTTCCTTCTGCTCCTCAAGTACCTGTTCGGAAGCCATCTTCAGTAATGCTGCCACCTGATCTATGCTTTTCACTTCACAGAATGCAGTGTGCGTGATAGAACCATCTGCTCTCGTTACCTCTTTCATATCCATTGGAATATGACTTTTCTTACAGGCTTTCTCCAAAAGTTCCGCTGTTCGCTCATCATTCACATCAATATGCGTGACATCCTTGCCCTCTCTGTTAAATCCCTTTAATGAGCCATGAGTTTCCTTATAATTCGACATTACCTTATCGACAACCTTGCCGAGCAATGTCTCCTTCTGTTCCTCGCTCATACCAGGATTCTGCTGTTCAGACCGCTTGCACGCATCCACAATGGCAGTAATCAGATCTACGCTGACTGTCACAATCGCCTTTCCTGTCTGGAACGACTCCTGCGTCAATTCATCGACCATTGTTCTGTCCTCCCGATATTATTTTCTCTGTGCTTCCTGTCGTGTGTGGGTGGTCTTACCCATCGAATACCATTTTTGTTGTACATTTGTTATCCTCCTTCTTTTCAATTTGAGCTTCTGGACAATTTGTCCAAAAGCTGCTTTCCTTTTTTGTCCTCGAAAGGACAAAAAAAGAGCATTTATGCTTTTTACACATAAATGCTCTGACGCTGTTTTATTATAAAATTGTCTTAGCTGTTGTTCCCTACAAACTGAAATTTAATAATTAGTTTTTTTCGCAATCAAAACTCCAACAGGAGCTAAACCGCCATCCACCAAATTCACTTTGACGACTGTAAAGCCATAATTCGTAATAAACTCACAAAAATTTTCCTTGTTCCATTCTTTGTATGCTTTAAATCCTGTAATAGACATCAATCGCTTTCGTAAACCACTTGATTTTTTCTCTGCCCATAAGAAGGTTGGTGCGTACAAAATACCATCTTTTTTTAATACTCTACGAATTTCCTGCATTGCTTTTTCAGGCTCTGGCATAATGTGCAGTGCATTTGAAATTACTACACAATCAAAATTTTCATTCTCATATGAAAGTGCCGTTGCATCGGCTACGCAAAAACTAAGTTTTTCTGTTGTACCTCTCTTTTTCGCTTGCTTAATCATATTTTCCGAAAAATCGGTTGCCGTCCAGCTATTAGTACAATCGGACAATGGGAAAGATAGCTGCCCTGTTCCACAAGCTAATTCTAATACATTCATATCAGATTTGAGATAATCTCTAATATATCCGCAGATTGCATTATAAAACTTCTTATCTGACTCCATCAAAGGTGCATATATTTTTGCAAGTCGTTGCCAATAACCCTTGTTTGCCTTGTCTTTCATATCAAAATCTCCATTTTATTCAATAATACAACTTCAAATTTGCTTATTTTAACCAAATCGGACCGACAATAAATATTCCCCAAAAGAGAACTGTAATAATGACTAAGGCTTCAGATACAGACCAGTAAATGATTTTATATTTTTTTACCGTAAGAGGATATATAAAATATATCAGTACAACTAATAGCTGTAAAATGATAAATAGTATTGTTTCCTCAACCGTTGCAGATATGAAAAAGTCAGCAGCGCCCTTTGCTACACCCTTACCTATAAGCCAGATATTGACTGCCAAAAAAGAAACGATTGAAAGAATTAGCTTTACACCAAATCTATTCATGTTATTCCCCTCCAAATTCCGATTTGTAAAACTGTAGCATTGATTATATCAAAGAATCATACTTGCAGCAATCCCCTTAAAACGAGAGGCAGGTGTGCCCTCCTGCCCCTCAAAAGGAAGGGA
>URJI01000064.1 GCA_900548215.1 uncultured Coprococcus sp.
GAAGAGAATCTGCCGGGTAAAGTAGCATTTGATAATAATGCATTTTTCAACCTGGCAAACAATTCTGATTATAAGAACAGTTACTATATGAAGGTGCTGGCATATCTTGAGGCTGATACAGCCCAGGTAGTTATGTGCCAATATGACAACCTCATAGGGCTCGCAAAGAGCGGGAGACTTGTGGATCTGTCGGATGAGAAGATCGGCGATATATGCGATAAATATAAAGATAGAATAGTTTACTATGAAAATGATGAGGGCGTGAAGGTGCCCGTTGGAATAGATGTATCTGATGGATACAAAGCGGCAGGACTTACAGAATACACAGATGGCAAGGCGTATGTGGGACTGTCGGCATATGCTGAAAGTTATGAGTACGCAGAGAAATTTGTGGACTATATGGTTGAGCTTGGCAAGTAGATATGAATACATTCCGGGAGACCCGGCTGTAGATAAAGTAGATGAATCAGTAAGATTCGGCTGGCAGGTCTGGCTGAGAATAGACAGGAGATTATGAAAAGGAGGATTTTGGCATGGCAATAGTCGTAAATGAAGAGAGCAGACTGTTCACACTAAATACCAGAAATACTACATATCAGATGAAGGTGATAGAGTATGGATATCTCGCACATCTGTATTATGGCAAGAAACTTGACGGGGACATGTCGTATGTCATAACTCATTACGATAGAGGATTTTCTGGAAATCCTTATGAGGCGCAGGACTGCCGTGAGTTTTCACTGGACAATATTCCACAGGAGTACAGCTGTTATGGAAACGGAGATTTCAGAACACCTGCATTCAACGTAAAGGATATAGAAGGAATCCACGGTTGTGATCTCAGATATGTTTCATACGAGGTGATGGACAAAAAGTACAGTCTCAAGGGTCTTCCTGCAGCTTACACAAATGATGGTGAGAAGGGCGAGACACTCAAGATTATTCTTCAGGACCCACAGGCAGGAGTGGAGGTTGAGCTCCTGTATGGAATTATAGAGGACAAGGATTTGATCACAAGATCAGCTATAGTCAGAAATATAAGCGATGCGGATATATTTGTTTCAAAGGCTTCAAGTGTCAGTCTGGATTTTGTGACAGGTGATTATGATCTTATACATTTCCATGGAAGACATGCCATGGAGCGTATGTATGAGAGGGATGAGATTACTCATGGTGTGAAGAAGATCGGCAGCACAAGGGGAACTTCAAGCCACCAGCACAGCCCATTTGTGGTTCTTGCTGCAAAGAATGCGGATGAAGATCACGGTGACTGTTATGGAATATCTCTGCTTTACAGTGGAAGCTTTGGCTGTGAGGTTGAGAAGGATCAGATGGATCAGGTGAGACTCAATATGGGTGTTCAGGATGATATGTTCGAGTATGTGCTCTATCCTGAGTGTGAATTTGTTACACCTGAGGTTGCGATGGTATATTCACCTGATGGATTTGCCGATATGTCACACAAGATGCATGATGTGGTCAGATATAATATCTGCCGCGGCGAGTACAAGACAAAGAGAAGACCAATACTCATAAACAGCTGGGAGGCTGTATATTTTGATTTCAATGGCGATGATATCGTAAACATAGCTAGGCAGGCTTCAAAGCTTGGCGTTGAGATGCTGGTTCTGGATGATGGCTGGTTTGGTGTGAGGGATGACGATAAGTCAGGTCTTGGTGACTGGTTTGTAAACGAGGATAAGATGGGCGGTCCGATGGCAGACGTAGTAAAACGTGTCAAGGATCTCGGCATGAAGTTTGGTATCTGGATCGAGCCGGAGATGGTATCTGAGAAGAGTAACCTGTTCAAGGAGCACCCAGACTACGCATTTGTGGTTCCTGGACGAAAGCCGGTTATGGGCAGAAGTCAGCTCAATCTGGATTTTTCAAGAAAAGAGGTTGTCAACTGCATATTTGACCAGATGACTGCAGTGCTGGATAAGATAGATGTTGATTATATAAAGATGGATATGAACAGAAGTATTCTCAATGTATACTCAATGACAGAGGGAATACAGAACAACGGAACTATCCTCTACAAGTATGTCCTCGGTGTATATGATTTCATGGAGAGACTTCAGGCGAGATATCCAAAGATGTTCATTGAGGGATGCAGCGGCGGCGGCGGAAGATTTGACGCCGGAATGATGTATTACACACCACAGATCTGGTGCAGTGATGACACAGATGCAATATGCAGACTTGACATACAGTATGGAACTTCATTTGGCTATCCTATATCGGTGGTTGGTTCACACGTATCAGCGGTTCCAAATCACCAGACAGGAAGGACAACTCCATTCAATACAAGAGCCGTTGTTGCCATGGCAGGAAGCTTCGGTTACGAGCTTGATCTGAACAAGGTCAGCGATGAGGAAAAGGAGGAGGTTAAGGCTCAGGTAGAAAACTACAAGAAATACTGGGATCTCCTTCACAATGGACTTTACTACAGACTGACGGATGCAGACAAGAGCAAAGGAGTGGCTGCATGGTCATTTGTCGCAAGGGATAAGTCGGAGACTCTTGTCAATATAGTGACTGTGGATAGCTTCTGCAATTCACCTGTACCTTTCGTCAGGGTGAAAGGTCTTGATGCGGCTGCCATATACGTTGATGAAGAGACCGGCGCAGAGTACAGTGGACAGGGACTTGACCAGATCGGACTTCCGGTGCCGCTCAAGTTTGGTGAGTACAATGCTTATCAGATACATCTTGTGAGGAAGTAGTAAGTGCTGCCCTGAAAAAACGGGCTGGATATGAGATAAAATTTTGTGGATAGATTCAACGACTGGATTTAGGTTAGATTTGGTTGTCTGGGCAGGCGCCCCAGATGGCACAGATGTTTGTGCTGTCTGGGGGCGCCTGCTTTGTTTTGTGATTGTGTGTGATTGATGAGGCATTTAGCCGTCCTGGCGTCTGGCAGAGAAAGAACTTTAATTTTATTTTGTACTGTTTATTTTTGATTTTTTATTGGACATCGTGTATATAAAATGCTACCATAGAACATAATGACCAGAACAACGCGGGGATATATGCGTAGCACGGGAAAAAGGAGAAATACATATGGACGAGAATAATGTAAATGGATTTGACAATATGGATGATGAAGAGGGAACCACAGTCCTTACTTCACCGGGAGTTAGTGCTTACGGCGGTGCACAGGGTACTCCTCCAACAAACATGACAACTCCTGATCAGTCAAATGGCCAGTACGGCGGCCAGCAGTATGGTGATCAGTCAAACGGTCAGTACGGAGCGCAGCAGTACGGAGACCAGATGAATGGTCAGTATGGCGGCCAGATGAATGGCCAGTATGGAGCGCAGCAGTACGGAGACCAGATGAATAGTCAGTACGGAGCGCAGCAGTACGGAGACCAGATGAATGGTCAGTACGGTGGTCAGCAGTATGGCGGCCAGATGAACGGCCAGTATGGAGCACAGCAGTACGGCGGCCAGATGAATGGTCAGTACGGAGCACAGCAGTATGGTAATCAGATGGGCAATAATCCATTTGCACAGCCTGCAAAAAAACAAGGATTCAATATCAATGATTTCTTCAAGAATACAAAGCTCATGATAATCTCCGGTGCAGCACTTGCCGCTATTATTATAATTATTGTTGTGATTGCGGTTGTTGCTGGAGGCAGAGGTGCCGGCAGTATTGACAAGGTTGGAGATAAGCTTGCAAAGGCAATTCGCACAGAGAATGAGAAAACTGTATATAAACTGATGAATGGCAAGATGGTCAAGGCAGCCACAGAGGATGTGGGTGAGACCAAGAAAGAGGTTCTTGAAGATATCAATGATCTTCTTGAGGATGATTTAGATGATCTTGAGGATGAAGTTGGCAAGGTTAAGAAGATAGAAGTGAAGGATGTCGACAAGGATTACGCAAGTAAGTCAGACATAAAGGATACAAAGAAAGAATTCAAGAAAGAGTTTGATGTTGATTTAGATATATCAGGATATGCATATGCAAGAGCAGATATCACGGTTGAAGGTGAGGATGGAACATCAGATGGAACATTGAGTTATTCTGTTGTTAAGATTGGAAGCAAGTGGTATCTGGCTGGTGATTACAACATTTACCTTAATATTGACAATGACCGTTAATAATGGTTATTCAGTAATATCCATCAAATAAAAGAAGCTACCGGCACACAGTGAATTTTGACTGTGTGCCGTTTTTTTATGTAAGTAATGAGCAAAATACATATATAACAAGCCTGAATTTATCGTATATATACAAAAATGCTTTATATCTGCTGTGACAGATGGTATGATAAAATAGGTTTCTCATAAAGCATGTGTAGGAAATAATGATAAAGTGTGCTGATTCATGATGATGTATGCCGATATGATGTAACCGACAGTTGTTGTTAAAAGGTTTATGAAAGGTCGAAGGGAGGACGTAATATGAGAAAGTTGAAGAGATATCTCGCAATGTTCATGGCAGCTGTTATCGCTGTGACCAGTGTGAATATTCCGGCTGTCGCTGTGTATGCGCAGGACACCGGAGATGCGGCTCAGGTTGCAGAGGCGACACCGAGTGATGCCGATGGAGTTGAGGATATCAGTGAGGGTGTTACAAGGGTGAATATAACGCCCGGTGAGATGAAGAAATTTAGATTTACGCCGGCGGAGAGTGCTACATTGAATATATATTCTACCAGTGACGATGACACTATAGTATATTTATATGATGCGGATGGACATTATCTTCATATGAATGATAATGATGGCTATGGTAATAACTTCAAGTTGGTTTATAGTTTTACAGCTGGGAAGACTTATATATTGGAAGCTGGATTCTATTATGGCAGCGTGAAAGGATCATTCGATATAGTAGTGGAGAAGGTAAAGCAGCCTGAAGAAATAAATATATCTGAGCCTTATACAAGGTTTCTTGCGGGTGCATACTATCCATTTTATGATTATTTCTGCTTTAAGTCTAAAGAAACCGATGGAAGTTCAGAAGAATTTACAATTACAGGAAATGAAACTTTTGACTCCAATGGGTTTGAATATTCTGTGTGGATTAAGGATGAAGATGGAAATTACGCATACGCTGACGATGGAGTAATGCAGAGATACCGTTATGCGCAGTCACTTGAGGCTGGAAAATATACAGTAGAGATTATGGACGCAAATGATGATGCAGGGGTTGAGCCTGTAGCAGGTACGAAGATATGGGCATCGTATGATATCTATGTTCAAAGTCCTGATGAGTATTTTGCGGATAAACAGACTGTAAGTGAAACTGAGATCAGGACTTTGAATGCCTACTATGAAATTCCGGAGTATTATAAATTTACGCCATCTGAGACAGGGGATTATATTTTTTCCGGTATTGAAGAAGGATGCAGTAAAATTATGGTATATGCATCTGATTATTCAGAGGTGTCTGTGAATGATAGTGAAAAGAAAACATACTCCCTTACTAAGGGACAGACATATTATATCGGTCTGTCAGTAGACGAGTATTATGATAACGAAGACGATATCTATAATTTACAGGTTTTAGCCCAGATATATTCAGCTCCTGTCAGTGCAGAATTTGTAATGTCACGGACAGATTTTCCAATGCAGTTCGAAACGAATGTCATGGATTATATGAAGGTGTCTGTGACACTTGAGAATGGCAGAGTGGAGATGCTTGACCGCAGGTCTTACTATGACTTGGAGGACAGGTATGGCAAGCAGTATAAACTGTATATAGCTTCTGAAGGATCCGATTGGAATTCTCAAGAGTATGAAGGAGTATTGCCATCTTCGGCAGGCACATATACATTGTCTGTAGCTGCAAGTGAAGACGGAGAGACCTGGAATAAGGTGGGAAGCCAGGAGATTCAGATTGTTTCAATTGCAGATATGGATTTCCCAAAGTTGTCTGCTGGAACAAACAAGATTCATAGCGCCTATAATTCAGAAACTTATAGTAACAATATATACAAACTTGATATGCCATATGATGGACGTGTCAGTATGAGCCCTGTAGCGGATGCTTCTATATACAGAATAGCGGATGGAGGAGCGATTCAGGTACAAAGCAATACTGTATTAAAAAAAGGTACAACTTATTACGTAATGTTTTGTAAGGAGCTTACAGATGATGATGGCAAAGATATATATGACTGGACGGTGGATCTCAGTATAAAACCGTGTATCAGTTCCATTGAGATTGAGAAAGCTCCGGCAGATACAACATTTATATATAGTATCGACATGGGTTTTGCAAAAGATGCCAGAATAAAGGTGATATACAGCAATGGGGAAACTGAGTCGAATGTTCTGGGGTATGGAGACGTAAATACGAGATACGGAGAGAAAATTTATGTATCATACAATGTCGGTGAGACATCATATCCGGCATATGAGCTGCCAATTGGACAAGCTTATGTGAAGGTATATACAGATAGTGGAATAACGAGTGGATATGATATAGAGGTATGCAAGATAAGCGATGTGGCAAAGGGAATTCTGCATACAGGAGCAAATGCGATCGATACAGAGAAAAAAGCACATGCAATCTACAAGTTTACTCCTGATGTGACAGGTATATATGATTTCGGTACTGATGTGAGATTGTATATTTATCATGAAGATGCATCAGGCGATGAATATAAGCTGATCCGTGATGCTATAGGAGAAAACAGTAAGTTTCTGGAAAAAGGAATTACTTATTATATAGACACAGCAAGCGGAACATATGACAAATGGGGAAATAACGTTTATTCATGGACTATGAATGTTCAACTTAGTAAGGCTGGGGAGTACAAGCTGCCAGTTAGTTGGAAACTTGATGAGAACGGTATATATTCCAGATATATCTATATGTCAGGTGCGGTATATGGCAGAGTGCTTAGAGAGCAGACAGAGTCAGGTTGTTACATAACCTACGATGGAGGCACGGAAAAATACACGAATTTACATACGAATGATGCGGTGGATTCATGGAATAACACTGTAAAGACATCACTGCTTAGGTATGATGAAGATACTTTAGAATATGTGGAGTGCGATCTGTCTGATGGTGAATATAACACATATCTGTCAAAGGGTAAATACAAGACTGTACTTGAGCTTGTGTCAAGACATGGCAATGTCTATGCGGATGTCGCACCGATTGAGATACCATTTGAAGTGTGGGATGTGACAGATGCGTATGATGGTGAGTGGGATATATCGAAGCCTTTATATCTGAATCAGGCACAGACCACATATATGTACAAGGCAAATGTTCCTGAGGGAGTGAGGTGTCTGTCATTTAAGGCAAATGCACTGCTGGCCAATCTTGAAGTATATGACGCAGATGGAAAACGATTGAATCCAAAACCTTCTTATGCCAATCCATATACTTATTCGGATATCGTTGAGCTGGATACTGATGTGATATATCTGTATTTTGTTCCGGGAGGAGATGCGGAAATTACCAAGGTTACTGCATCTGCTGTTCCAGAGGTTGTGTCGCTTGATACTGAAGTCGATAAGGATGAGTATCTGTGTGAGTGTGATTATGTAGTTTCTGGTGATGTGACAACGACTATTACATATGCAGATGGCGCTAAGGAAGTGGTGCATGGTACTACTGACAGCTTGTCCTTGTGTTTGCTTGATGCAGAAGGAGTTGTATATGGAGATGCCGACAGGGTGATATATGGAGAAGGTGAATATACTGTTGTTGCAAAGACTCTTAATATGTCAGATTCCTGTCAGGTAAAAGGTACAAAGATATCAGTAAAGAAGATTGATGAATTCATAGTACAGGAATTGAAGATCGATGAGCAATTCACAGATGTAAATAAGTCTGATAAAAAGTGTACAAGAGTGTACAAGTTTACTCCGGAAAAGGATCAGGATGTTATATTCAACAGTACTATTAGAGCAGACGTATATACGCTTGACGGAGATGGCCATTTGTCGAATTTCTGTGGAAAGGGATATGTAGAATCTGTAAAAAAGGGAGAGTCATATTACATCGTCACAGAACTTGATGCCGGCGAATCTGTCACGGTACAGGTAAACACTAAGGACACAGTACATATACAGGAAAAACTTGGTCTGGATGAGAGCAAGGAGCTGACACTTTCTGGAAAAGATTATGCAGAACTTACATTTACTCCGGAGGAGACGGGAGAATATAAAATACAGAGTTATGGAAGTGGCGATACTTTTGCAGAATTGTACGAGAATGATGAGTATATTGCATCTGATGACGACAGCGGTGATGGTGAAAACTTTGCACTCAGATCGAAACTTGAGAAGGGTGTTAAGTATACATTCAAAGTCAAATTGTATAGTGAAAACAGTGCTGCATCAACATTCAGCGTGTTGCTTTCCAAGGTAAAGTATGAGGCGATAACGGGGATAAAGTTATACTCTGATGATTTCCGTGCGATATATGCTGATGACGGATCTATGATAGTATCAGGTCAGTTTACAGTGGAATACGGTGATGACAGCTATGAAATAAAGGATTACAGTTCCACATCTCGAGGATACTATGACAAATATGACAATACAATTCAGAGCGCGTACAGTATTGAGGAGACAGATGGCGATAAACAGGCTGTAGTTGAATTTAGATATTTAAATAAAAACTCTACTGTATGGAATTACATTCCTGCCATCAGGATTGATGTCGAGGAGATCCATATTGAGGTAAAGGAACTTGTCGAGGGCGAGACATTTGATACTGCATCTTCAGAGGATGACATGTTTTCATTTGTGTTCAAACCTGCGATCACAGGAAATTATATTGTTGATATTGATTCGAAACACAGTACGGGTGAGATAAGTGTAACAGATGAGGATGGAAATAGTGTTAAAGCGAAATCTTCATCCTATCGTCTGAGAGCTGGAATAACATATAAGATTGAAGTGGCAACAGGGGCAGATTACAAGATTACAATCCGCAGACCGAACAGCATAGCCGATGTGGAGATCACAGGATATAAGGGTCAGATATATAAGGAATTTGGAGATATATTTGGAGATAATTCAGTCGAATTAAAAGTGACATATGCTGACGGAACGATAGAGACTGTCTCCGGGGCAAATAAGCTGTCAAATGGAAGAAGAATAGAGTACAGTATTGGATTGCTTGAAAGTGGTGAAATATTTGTAGAGGCTGATGTTGCGGGAATCACAGATACATATAAGATTACGTACAGCAATAAAGACGATATAGAGTCTTTGAAGTTTAAAAATAATGCATCATATAAGAAATTGCCAGAGAATACATCGGGTAATGCCAGATATTATATTTATAAGATGGTTGTCCCTGCGGACGGAATATATGATACAGACTGTGAGTATGATGAAGCTTTCATGATGCCTGCGGATGGTGGTTCATGGGAGAATGCTGCAGACGTACTGATAAATAAATTAAAAAAGGGCGATGTATATTATCTGAAGGTTTCAGCAGATCTGGACGGTGGTGCATTCTACATCGCACTTGCAGGTATGCTGGAGTGGCAGGTTGAAAAAGAGCCGACTTGCATAGCGGCTGGTTCAAAGAGAAGATATGATCCGGAGCTTGGAAAGTATGTGACAGCAAAGATACCGGCCACAGGACACAGCTTTGGAAGAGGCTGGACTCTTGTAAAGAAAGCTACTTCAAAGGCTGATGGCTATAAGGCTCACATATGTACAAAGTGTGGCGGTGAGAGCACCAGCAAGATCGTTATAAAAAGGATTTCGTCTGTGAAACTTAGTAAGGCAGTATATACGTATGACAATAAGGTTCACAAGCCGGAAGTTGTGGTGAAGGATTCCGGTGGCAAAGTTATCCCTGCCACAAAGTACACAGTTACATATCCTAGCACTAAGAGCATAGGAAAGGTTATTGTAAAGATAACATTTAAGGGTGAATATTCTGGAACTTCATCCAGAAGTTTTAAGATTGTTCCAAAGGAATCAGCCATAACAAGGACTCAGAACACAGCAAGTGGTATCAAGATAACCTGGAGTAAGTCATCTAATGCCGGTGGATATCTCATACAGCGCAAAAAAGGAAATGGCAGGTATGTTACTATCAAGACTATCAAGTCAAATAAGACACTGTCATATATTGATACAGCGGCAAATAAACAGGGTGTGAGATATGCATACAGGGTACAGGCATACAAGACCGTATCCGGAGTTACCTGCAGTGCGGCTGCAAGTGCTGGAAAGGCTCAGTATTACGTAAAGCCTGTTGGTGTAAGCAGCGCAGCAAACAAATCTGTAAAGAAACTGACTGTGACATGGAAAAAGAACACAGCAGTTACTGGATATCAGATACAGTACTCAGGAAATAATGCATTCAAAAATGCAAAGATCGTGACGATACCGTCCAGTAAGGCTGCAAGCAGGACAATCGCCAATCTTCAGAAGAAGAAATACTACGTCAGAATGCGTGGGTATAAGAAGGTTAAGGGAGTGACTTATTACTCTAGCTGGAGCAGTGCGAAGAGTGTTACTGTGAGCAAATAAAATATGAATGTGTCGGTTGCTGATGAAGTGGCACGAATATGAAATAACTAGCGCCACTGTATGATATATACAGTGGCGTTAGCTGCAGAGAAAGGGAGGATTTCAAATGAGAAAATTTGCAAGATCACTGGCGGTGATAATGGCATTTGCCATGGCAGGCAGCACTGTCTGTGCGGGGTCAGGTGCGTATGGCTCGGCTCAGAGGGTGTATGCTGCAGAAGCGCAGAATCAGGATGATCAGGAAGAGTCTGTGGCTGAACTTGCGGCGGCAAGCGGTCTTGGCGTGGCAAAACACTCAAAGAGTGATATCATAGCCCAGATAAAGAAAAATGGGGCGTATCCATCGGATGCAGTGACTTATAAGAAAGCATATAAAACCAAGTCTCCATACTATGAGGGAGCGCTTTCCGATGCCACATTGAAGAAGGCTCTTGCCACATTGAACAATGTAAGATACATAGCAGGACTTAATTACAATGTTACTTTGGACAGCACATATACGGCTCAGTGTCAGGCGGGAGCATATGTGGATTATCTCATTGATGATCTGACTCACGATCCAAGAAAACCGTCAGGTATGAGTGATGCTCTGTACAAAAAGGGGTATGCCGGATGCAGCAGTTCCAATATAGCAATGGGTAGTTCCACATTGAATTCATGCATACTGTATAGTTGGATGGAAGACAGTGATTCGAGTAATATACGATACGTTGGACACCGTGGCTGGTGTCTGAATCCTACTATGGGTAAAACCGGATTTGGTGTTGCGGGAATATACATGTCTATGTATGCACTAGATAAGAGTAACAATAGCTCGATAAAGAATGTGGCCTGGCCGGCACAGACTATGCCGCTGGAGTATTTTGGCAATGATTATGCGTGGAGTCTGTTCACTGGACAGAATGAGACGGAAAGCAGGGTAAAGGTTACGCTCAAGAGAAAGAGCGACGGCAGGACTTGGACATTTTCAAAGGGCAAGGCAAACGGAGATTTCTATGTCAGCAACGACTATCAGAAGGGAGCCATCGTGTTCAGACCAAAGGGCATCACGGAATATAAAGCAGGTGATGTGTTCACGGTCAGTGTAACCGGTGTTAGTACTCCAGTCACATATACGGTATCCTTCTTCTCGCTTGGGGATGCGAGTCATAATCATAAATTAAAACTGTCGGCAACTCCAAATTTCAACACCATGAAGGCCACTGTTGTTGGGAAGTGCAACGAATGCAATAAGTCATACAAGGCGACAGCAAATATAAAGATCACTACCAGTGGAGTGAGCTGTGGATATAAAGGAATTGTAAGTTATTCATATTCAGGAGTCATCCTTAACGGCAAAAAATATAATGGCACAGGGAAAGCTAAGGTGACATCCCTTCCGCATATGTATGGTAAACCGACATTTCAGTGGAGTGGAAAATCCTGTACTGCATCGAGGCTCTGCTCAAGGTGTAAGAAGACAAGCAAGACTGCCTGCAAGGTGACAAGCAAGTCGACAGCGACCTGTACGGCTGCGGGACAGACTACATATACAGCAACATATGGAAGTTATTCTTCTACAAAGAAGGTGGCTGCAGCAAAACTTGCGCACAAATTCACAAAGTATACATCAGATAAAAATGCTACCTGTACGAAGGATGGCACAAAGACAGCAAAGTGTGATTACGGCTGTGGAACGAAAAAGACAGTTACGGACACAGGGACTAAACTTGCGCATAAATATACGAAGTATACTTCAGATAAAAATGCGACATGTACAAAGGATGGCACAAAGACAGCTAAGTGTGATTATGGCTGCGGAGCCAAAAAGACGGTTACAGAACCAGGCACTAAGCTGGCGCACAAATACACTAAGTATGTGTCAAATAATGATGCGACATGTACAAAGGATGGCACAAAGACGGCAAAATGTGATTACGGTTGCGGAGCGGTAGATACAGTTATAGATAAGGGAAGCAAGATCCCACACGTATATACAAAGTATGTGTCCAACGGAGACGCGACCTGCACAGCAGATGGCACAAAGACGGCAAAATGTGACTACGGTTGCGGAGCGGTAGATACAGTTATAGACAAGGGAAGCAAGATCCCACATGTGTATACAAACTATGTATCAAACGGAGATGCGACCTGCACAGCAGATGGAACAAAGACAGCACATTGCGACTATGGCTGCGGAGCAACAGATACAGTGACGGATGAAGGCAGCATGATTCCACACGTATATACAAACTATGTATCAAATGGCGATGCAACGTGCACAGCGGATGGAACAAAGACAGCACATTGCGACTATGGCTGCGGAGCAACAGATACAGTGACGGATGAAGGCAGCATGATTCCACACGTATATACAAACTATGTATCAAATGAAGATGCAACGTGTATGGCAGATGGCACAAAGACAGCACACTGCGACTACGGCTGCGGAGCAACAGACACAGTTACAGATAGGGGAAGCAGGCTTCCACACGTATTTGTAAACTATGTATCAAATGAAGATGCGACCTGCACGGCAGATGGCACAAAAACAGCATACTGCGACTACGGCTGTGGTACTACAGATACGGTAATAGATGAAGGAACGATGATTCCACACGTATATACAAACTATGTATCAAATGGCGATGCAACGTGCACAGCGGATGGCACAAAAACAGCACACTGCGACTACGGCTGTGGTACTACAGATACGGTAACAGATGAAGGAACGAAGATTCCACACGTATTCACAGATTATGTATCAAACGGCGATGCAACGTGCACAGCAGATGGAACAAAGACAGCACACTGCGATTATGGCTGCGGTGCTGCAGATACTATCACAGATAAGGGAAGCATGCTTCCGCACAGCCTCACAGATGAGCGCATAGTTACAAAGAAGGCACGTGTGCACAGCGATGGAGTGGTATCAGGAAGATGCTCTGAGTGTGGAAAGATAATTCCAACAGGCAAAATAGCAGCTATAGATAAGGTTGTGACAAACAACAGCAGAATGTTATATGACGGATCGGAGAAGACAGCAAGCGTCACTGCATACGATACAGACGGAGAGCAGATACCTCGCTACCAGTACATATTGAGCTATGATGATAATATATCATCAGGAATCGTACATGTTACTATGACATTCCGTGGTGACTATGAAGGAACCCTGAAAGGCTCTTTCAGAATTTATCCTATGAGCACATCTGTTAGAAGTGTGACAAATGTATATGGCGGAATGAAGCTCACATGGAACAAGGTGCCTGATGGAACTGGCTATGTCATATATAGAAATGTCAATGGCGGTGCATACAAGCGGATAAAGCGTATAAGTGGTATCGGACTTACAACATATACAGATACAGTGGCCAGGGTGAATGGAAACAGATATGCATATAAGATTTATGTATACAGAAAGAGTGGAGATGTGACTCTTTTCTCCACAGCAAGTTCACCTAAGGCGGCTTATCATATGGCAGCGCCTGTGATAAAGCAGACAAGCAATCTGGCATCGGGATCACTTAAGATCACATACACCAGGAATTCAAAGGCTACAGGATACCAGATCCAGTACGCAGATAACGCAAAGTTCAGTGGAGCAAAGGCTGTAGGTGTGACCGGTTATAATAATCTTTCAAAGACCATCACCAGCTTACAGAAGAAGACTTATTACGTGAGAATCAGAAGCTTCAAAAAATCAGGCGGTGTGGTATCTTATTCTAACTGGAGCAGTGCGAAGAGTGTTAGTGTGAGAAAATAGAATATCATATAGCCAGACGTTCATAGACGTTTGTCAGGGCATCATCAAAGGTTTTGGTGGTGCCCTGTTTTGTTATATGGCGACTTTAGGGGATTTCCATGGTTGCAAGGCTCATAACCGGGTGCTACTATAGAATCAGGAGTTTATAAAATCAGGAATTATAATATTCAGGATCAGGAGGGATATATGAAAAAGTTAGGAAAAACGATGGCTGTGTTGCTGTCGCTGGTGATGATGGGAACGATGCCCGGGGCGGTATCATCTATCACAGCATACGGTGCGACGACCAGTGAGAGCGAAGATACTGCGACGCTTGCTGCGGACAGTGGCCTGGGAGTCGAAAGTCATACACAGGAGGAAATAATAAAACATATCAAGGACAGCGGTGCACTCATCACAGATGACACAGTGTATAAGACGAATTATTCGGCCGAACAGCCTTATAGTGCAGGTGTGCTGGACGAGTCGACACTCAACAGCGGTATTGCGATGCTCAACAATATCAGATACATAGCCGGACTTAATTATGATGTAACACTTGACGATGGGTTCAATGAGGAGTGTCAGGCGGGCGCCCTGATAAACAAGATAAATGGATCAATTTCCCATTATCCACAGCAGCCTTCGGACATGAGTGACGAGATGTATCAGCTTGCATACAAGGGCTGCAATGAGAGCAATATAGCCTGGGGCTTTTCGACGCTGAACAAATGTATAGTTTTTGGATGGATGAGCGATGAAGATGAAGGAAATATAAGCAGCGTTGGACATAGAGCCTGGTGCCTGAATCCTACCATGGGAAAGACAGGTTTTGGAGTGGTCGACAATTATTACAACATGCATTCATTTGACGGGAGCCATACCTCATCGGTCAAGAACATTTCATGGCCGGCGCAGAACATGCCGGTGGAATATTTTGAGAAGAATATGCCGTGGAGTATATTTACCGGATCCAGCGAGACTGCAAGTGATGTCAAGGTGACGCTGACAAGACAGAGTGACGGAAAGGTATGGAATTTCTCCCAGGACAGTGCAGATGGATATTTCAATTGCACTAACTATATTCAGAGTGGAACCATCGTGTTCAGACCGGGTGACATAACCGGATACAATGATGGGGATGTGTTCACAGTTTCCGTGACCGGAGTTAAGACACCTCTCTCGTATACGGTTTCCTTCTTCTCACTGGGAAGTGAGCTGGGACATGTGCATACATTTAAAAAAGGTAAGCTTACGGTAAATGGTATTGATATTGATGCCATGACAGCAGATGTATCGTTAAAATGTGATAGTTGTGATGCCGCATTTGAATCGACAGGTACGATCACAAATCTTTTAACCGACAATGTAACCTGTGGCTTCAAGGGTTATGTGGAATTTGATTTCGAAGCAAAGATATATGGAGTTAATTGGCAGGGTACAAATTTTTACTATGTAAATGGCCTTCCACATAAGTATGGTGATGTAGAATTCGCATGGGATGGCACGGATTGTACCGCTGATGCCAAGTGCTCCAGATGCGGTGATGTAGTCAGCGAGAAATGTACGGTGACCAGCAGAACGACTGCCACATGTACGGCGGATGGCGTGACAATCTATACTGCCGAATATGACGGCAAGACAGACACAAAGACGGTGGACACCCCTGCCACAGGCCATTCATTTACAGACTATGAGTCTAATGGAGACGCAACATGCCAGGCGGACGGAACAAAGACCGCCGAGTGTGATTATGGCTGCGGAGCGACAGACACGGTAGCAGACGAGGGAAGCAAGTTAGATCATAAGTTTACCAAGTATGTATCAAATAATGACGCAACCTGTCAGGCAGATGGAACAAAGACCGCCGAGTGTGATTATGGCTGCGGAATGACAGACACGGTAGCAGACGAGGGAAGCAAGTTAGATCA
>URJI01000065.1 GCA_900548215.1 uncultured Coprococcus sp.
TGCCTGGCTGTAGTCATCGCTGTAAGCACGCTCACCTATAACTGTGTTGTCAGGATTTGACCATACATCCGCAACCGGGGCAAAGTCCATGTTGAATCCCAGAGCCGCCATGTCGCTGGCAATGGTATATGCGTTGTCATGAGCCTTCTGTGTCCCCTCATCCTTGTAATTGTACATGGAATCTATATATGTGGTTCCCACAGTGTTCATGAGCCTGTTCACCATTCCGCCTTCCTCATCTGTACTTATAAAAAGGCCGACCTTGCTATAGCTCTGTGAATTGTCTATCATCTCTTTGACCTGGTCTTTGCTCTCCATATTCTGCGCAAAATATACTATTCCGCCCACCGGATACTTCTCAAGTGCAGCTTTTGTCGTATCTCCTGCAGCAGTCACCACGTCAATTCCCGTGATGCTCTCAGGTCTCACGAACATCATCTGACATACCTTATCTCTGAGGCTCATATCTGCCAGCGTCTTCTCTACAATATCAGAGCCTTCTGCGGATCCTGACTGATCTGCAGGATCCTGCACATCCTCACCGCCGGTCACTTCTGCAGGCGTATTATCGCTGCCATTATCATTTTTCCCAGCATCAGCGTCCTCCGTATTCTTAGAATCTCCAGATTCTGATACGCCATCCGGCTTTGATGAATCAACAGCTTCCGTAGTCTGGGCCGTTTCCTTCGGATCCCCGGCTTTCCCACCAAGGGTAAGTATTCCGAACACACCAGCTGCCACAAATACAAGAGCCATCAGAACAACCAATATTTTCTTCATATAATTCTCCATTCTCTATCTGTACATCTTCTAATCCTCATACTCTATAACGTAGGCCATCTTGCCCTTGAAATATTCAAGGCCTGGCACCGATGCAGGATCATTTCTCTGATCATTCCATGTCCAGCCTCCAAGACTAGGCACATTCCACAGCATGATATACCACTCAGGCTCGCCATCCTTATCAGTTCTGGAAGGCTCGTCTTTGCACCAATGCTGGTACGAAGAGAAATCCTCACCTGTAACCCAGTGACCAAACACATCACCGCCTCTGTCGTAAGCGGTATATCCTCCAAGCCATACATAATCAACCCCTTGGGCCTCTGCCATGGATATGATAGTATCTTCCTCTTCCTTGCTTGTTATCGTAACAAGGTGACCTCCCGCCATGTTCGCCGCAACATTTGCATCCTCCCATGAGAGGTCCGCCAACACCAGCTCATATCTGCTTGAGTGAGTCTTGTTGATTCCCGATTTATCCACGGTAACAGGAGTTACTTTCTCCTGATCATTTGCACAATAAGTATCGTCAACCATGCTGACAACCAGATCTCTCTCGGAACTCTGCTTTACGCTCTCATCACAGTTATACACTATCTTGTACATCTGCTTCTGCTGTGTATATATGGTCTGATATATCTCGTTCAGATCATACAGATCGTCTATATTCCAGTATCTTCCGCCCGTACTCTCAGCAATTGTCTGAAGCTCTGTTGTATCATAACCTTCATCATAGCCAACACCGATCACGTACACAGGAACCTCGTACATATTTGCTATATCTATGACTGACTGTGCAGAATATCCGGAATCCACTGTATTATATCCATCTGTGAAAGCGATCACACACTTTGCTCCATCCTGATATATTACATGCTGAACACCCTGGTACATACCCTCATAGAGATCTGTCATTCCCTCAGGAAACATGCTTGATATTCCATTTTTCAGGAATTGAGAATCATTTGTAAATGTACACATCTGTCTGGATATATCATCAATAGCAAGAAGCTCCGCACGGTCTCCTGCATCATACTGAAGATTTCCGACAAAATCATTGAGAACACTCTTGATCTTGTCCATATCGTCGTACGATATACTCGAGCTCTTGTCTGCTATGAGCGAGATGTTCAGCGCTGCATTCTTGTCAAGCATCTCTGACTCTGTGACTTCCTTATAAATATACTTGCCATTTGAAATCTTCTCTTTAATGTAAAAGTTCTCTGATGACAATCCTTGTATTACACTATCCGCATTCGCCACTGTGACATAAAGTGTGACCTCAGGATAATTTGACGCATCACAGGATTCTATGGTCACATTCGCCGTCTGAAGCTGTGGCTCATTGTATGTAAGCTGTGCGCCTTTTCCCGCCTTAATCTCTTTTCCGTCCACAGTCACCTGGATATTTCTGGCCTTGCCACCGGCGGAAATATTGTTGGCTACGTACGTGATCACCTTCTTGCCGTTGTCATCTCGGATGTCCTTGATCTCAACATCCTCTCCGTCCTCCTTGATGGTAGTCTTCTTCGCATCCACATCTCCGTGTCCGCTGAGAGTCACCTCCACCAGAGGGAAACTACTGTCGGTTATGGATGAGACATTGAGGGCTTCATACTTCGCGCCACCGCCACTCAGATCATCCCCGCTTTTTTCCGTGGTAACAGCATCTGCCGCCTGTGTTGTCGAAGCATCAGTAGAGCTTTCTGATGAGGCAACCTGTGTCCCACTTCCATCCGTACCCTTTCCGTTCTTTGTGAGAAAATATATACACACGCCTATACCGCAGACAAGCAGAAACATGACTATAGACATAGCTATCATAAATCCGGTCTTGCTGCCTGGCTTGTTATCACCTTTCTGCAGTGGCATATTCTCAGGCGTCACCCCCTGTATATTAGACTGACCACCACCCACAGGGCCATTCACAGGACGTGGCGGCCCCGGCTGCTTATATGTCATCTCAGAGCCTCTCTGCGTCGGAACATCCTGCTGGCCTCCCATCTGGTACGGCATCCCAGAGCCTCTCTGCGTCGGAGCATCCTGCTGGCCTCCGGTCTGGTACGGCATTCCTGAACCGTTCTGCGTCGGGGCACCCTGCTGACCTCCCATCTGGTATGGCATCCCTGGGCCTATCTGCGTCGGAGCATCCTGCTGGCCTCCGGTCTGGTACGGCATTCCTGGTCCCCTCTGTGTTGGAACATCCTGCTGGGCTCCCATCTGGTACGGCATTCCAGGACCTCCCTGCGCCGGAGCACCCTGCTGGCCTCCCATCTGGTATGGCATCCCCGGGCCTCCCTGAGCCGGACCATTCGGATTCATTATATTGCCACACACGTTACATCTTGTGGCGTTATCTGGCAATATATTGCCACATACATTACAAATCATACCCTCATCCTCCTCAAAACCAAGCGTTATTTCTTTAATAATTCTATCACACAGTGATATCTGAGGCTAGCATTTTATAACACAAATCGACATCTGCCATGTGTAAGTACGTATTTTTATACAAGCAAAAATCCCCCGGAAGAAAATGAGATCTATATCTCACCGTCTCCCGGGGAATGAAAAATTCAATGAATGAAAACTTCCACTCTTTTTTCGTATTTCCTTAATCAAATATTCGTTTATTTTCTATGCAGTTATCTATGGAATATACTGTTTATCTGCAACTCTGGTATACAAAGTTCTCATAGATCTTCCAGACTTTGATACAACAACCATCTTTATGCCATATTTACCGCAGCCCTCCACAACCAGATATTCTCCGGCATCATATATCTTACTTACATAGAATGAAAAAGTCTTAACAACCTTGCTTGTGCCATTGCTCTTTCTGACAAGGCCACAGTTCTGCCCGTTCTGTGTGTAGGTGTAACCATATGCGTTGTTGCACACATTCTCATACTTTTCTATGTCATCATATGGATTCTTCCACCAATTGACACTGCTGGCAGATGGTATATACAGCTTCTTGACATAGCCATCGTTATAAATACGGAACATATCCTCAGTAGGTCCGCTGCTGCCATAGCTTCTTTCTATTCCCATCAGCATATTGTTTACCACACAGAGCTCGTACGAACCGTAGCAAAGGATAGTCTTGTCTGTTCCGTCCAGTCTCATTCTGTACACACCCTTGTCAGTTCCATACTGATTGTTGTAACTGTAATAAGTGTAGTAGATATAGTTGCCAATGATCTTCGCACCGGAGCCCTTGCCAAGGCACTTTTTTGCACGTCCATCTTTGGACACTCTGTATATATAATCAGTGGATGAATTGGCGCTGACATGTGCTGTTATATACAGATAACCGCCCCTGATATCATCCAGGCTCATGCATCTGAGATTCGTAAGCTTTACTTTCCTGCCGGTTGCCGGATTGTATGAGTACAGCCAGTTGGTATAGTTCCAGTTGTTGTCATACTTCTCACGCATGTAAATTCTCTTGCCATCTGAAAGCATCTCACTGCTTTTGCGGATATGTATCCTTCCGGATACAACAACCTTGCATCTGTAACTTCTGCCATTGCCAAGTCTTGCTATCACATAGGCCGTACCGCGCTTTATTCCGGTCACGCATCCATATGCATCGACTGCAGCAACCGATTTATTGGAACTGCTCCATCTGACGGTTTGGTTTGTGCCATTTACATACAGATTCTGCCTTTGTCCTCTGTCAAGTCTGCAGCTGCTGTAATTCAGCTTCACCGTGGCAGCCTCTGCACACACCATACCAGATTTCCCATCCTGTCCGTCAAATACCTGCGGTGCAAACACTGATCCGGAAACTGCCATAGTGACTGCAAGAAATGTACAGACAATTCTCTTTGCAAGTCTTGATCTAATGTGTTTTTTTACCATAGTATGACCATCCCTTCTTCTTAAACGTTGATATTATATTAATTTATTGTGTAACCCTGTCCCTTCCAGAAGCTTGCAGGATTCTGGTTATCCAGCTTATAATCATTGACTGACTTTGCGGCGTAACCAACACGGCCATTTCGCACCTCCACATGAGTGTGAGCGCCACTTGACCTGGTTATTCCACGCCAGGATTCAACACCTATTCTCTGACCTCTTCTCACTGTCTGTCCAGCCTTCAATCCTGATGCAGGCGCACTGTGCAGGTATACAACAGTCTTGTTTGCCGCCTTATTGTAAATGGCTATGGTTGAAAGTCCATGTCCACCACACTTACCATATACAACCCTGACTACAACTCCATCTGTGAGTGCATAGATTGGTGCACCTATCTTGTAGTGAATATCTATTCCTTCATGTTTTCCAGAAGTGGTCTTATATCCATTAAAGCCACATGTTATACGCGCCGAACTGTTCCTGTATAATCCATAGCTAAGCTTTGTGTTCTTAACCTTTTTATTCTTGAAATTTGTAGATGACAAAATCCACTGCTGTGACTTGCCACCATGATATCTCCACGTATGGACATTCTTGCCATCAAGCGCCTTTCCACCGGATATATCAATCACACACCCAAGCTTATTTTGTATAATAACCGTTCCTGCTGATGTCTTATAGAAGCAGAATAACTGAGAATCAGTTCCATTATACTCCCACAACTGTATGTTTGTTCCCTTACTCTTTTTACCATCCTTGACATCCAGCACCTTACCACACTCAGCTTCTATCTTATACCAGTATGATGTAGCCTTTGTTATCCTGAATTTCTGATTATTTGCACCGGTACTCTTGTAAACAGCAATATTTGTTCCATTTGCTGTTTTTGCCCCGTACAAATCAAGTACATAATTGCTGTCATATGCAGACTTTAAAGTATACACTCCTTCATTTACCCATGAAAGCTGTCCCTCTGGTGTGACAACGTCAAAAGATTCATTTGACAAAATCCACTGCTGTGACTTTCCGCCATGCATTGTCCATGTATGAATGTTCTTGCCATCTTTAGCCTTTCCACCCGCAATGTCCAGAACATATCCTAGTTTATTCTCAATAATGTAAGTTCCTGAACTGGTTTTGCAAAAACGGAACAACTGTGAATCAGTTCCATTGTATTCCCACTGCTGAATATTTACACCATTTCCAGCCTGTCCGCCTTTGACGTCCAGAACACTTCTTGATGCGGTCTCAATCTTGTACCAATACCCGCTTACATTGACAATTCTGAATTTCTGATTGTCGGCACCTGTTTTTTTGTAAACCGCAATATTTGTTCCATTCCATATATTGCCGCCATATACATCAAGCACATAGTTACTGTCGTACATCGAACTAAATGTATATACGCCCTCTGTTATTTTTACATACGATCGGCTTCCCTGCACATTACTATTTATGCTGACCTGCACTCCAGTTGCGGTAAAATCAGAACCGGCACGGGCAGGAAGTGCTGGAACAAATACCCCCACAAGCGTCATAACCATAATTATAGCTATAATCCGTGTGAGCCTCCTGATTTGTCTGTTAGAAATTTTTTTCATACACAACACCCTCCTCTGTATTTGTAATAGTACAGATATCTGCAAAATACTCTCTGTGCTTCAAGCAAATTTGAGTTCTGCAGATACCTGTTATGATGTTATACATTTTAATATAAGAGGATTTACAATTGAATAACTTCTGCATAACTTGGTTCTGGTCGTGCACAACTTTTCAAAGTGGTCTAGTTTATAGTATAACCCTGTCCTTTCCAGAAACTTGCAGGATTTGGATTATTCAGCTTATAATCACCCACAGATTTAGCGGCATAACCCGTGCGGCCATTTCGCACCTCTACATGAGTGTGGGCTTCACTTGAACTTGATATTCCACGCCAGGACTCAACGCCTATCCTCTGACCTCTTGTCACTGCCTGTCCCGCCTTCAGCCCTGATGAAGGGGCACTGTGCAGATATACCACCGTCCTGTTTGTCGCTTTATTGTAAATGGCTATGGTCGAAAGCCCATCTGAGCCACACTTACCATACACAACACGAACTACAACTCCATCTGTGAGCGCATAGACTGGTGCACCTATCTTGTAATGAATATCTATTCCTTCATGTTTTCCTGCTTTTCTTTTATATCCATCATATCCACATGTTATACGCGCCGAACTGTTCTTGTACAATCCATAACTGAGCTTTGTAACAGTGACCTTATTGAATTTTGTCGATGCAAAACTCCACTTCTGTGAACCTCCACCGCCATAAGTCCAGGTATGGATATTCTTAGCATTCAAAGCCTTTCCACCTGATATGTCGATCACACAGCCCAGTCTGTTCTGTATGAAGTAAGTATTCCCAGACGTCTTGTAAAAACAGAACAGCTGTGAATCGCTTCCGTTATAATCCCACAACTGGATATTTGCACCTTTATTTTTATTGCCACCTTTGACATCCAGCACTTTGCCGCACTCTGCCTCTATCTTATACCAATATGACTTAACCTTTGTTATCTTAAACTTCTGGTTATTTGCTCCTGTGCTCTTATACAACGCGATATTTGTTCCATTATCCACACCAGAGCCATATACATCCATCACATAACTACTGTTTGTTGACGCCTTGATTGTATACACACCATTTGTAACACTGCTAAGTGTTCCCTGCACGTCCGAAGCATACATATTTGCCGCCATCTGGGCTGTCATTCCACGCTGGGTCAGAATGTCTTTGTACAGCTGCATTTTTTTGACAGATGCCTTTATCAATATCTGACTGTTGAGTCCCTTAAATGCATTTTCACCGACTGTACCTGCTGTCAGCTTATCTGTTCTGAAACTAAGAATCTTCAGATTGCTGCAGCCGTAAAAAGCATTCTTACCTATTACTTTTACATTTGCACCAATGGACACATTCTTCAGATTCTTATAATTTTTAAATGCATCTGTTCCAATGACTGTAACCTTATATTTACCGCCGCTGATAGATATGTAATCCGTCACGCAAAGTGCGGTCAGCATAGCCGAACTTCCTGCAACACCTCCTCTGAGAGTTACAGTGCCAATGCCCTCATCTACGGTCTTTGTCACCTGGTATCTCATGCTTCCATCAGTATAGATGTGATTCTTGATAATTCGTATGTTGAAGTATCTTGTCACACTTCCTGTATAGCTGCCACATCCTGTTACAATAACTGCGGCCTTTCCAACCTCTTTGTTATTCTTATAAGTCAGTTTGTAATCCTTTTCAGGCTCTAACTGTCTGCCACCTACAACTACCTTTATTCCCGACTGAACGATCTTGTTTCCGGTGTATTCCTTATTCAGGACCCCTGAAATACTTGTATCTGCCTTTGTGATATCTATTATCCCTGGAGTCTCTGTGGACTCTGTGTCTTTCGTTGACTCCGTATCCTCTGTTGACTCTGTGCCTTCTGTGGAATCCGGCTCCTCAGTCGTTCCAGGATCCTCAGACGTGTCCGGATCAGGAACGGTCGGTCTGTGCACCTCGTCGCTTCCTGTCAATTTGTATGGATACTTATTTTCAACCGCAAATTTGTGTGCATATGAATTCTCATCACAGCACAATATGACGTCTTGATTAAAGCAGCCCGTGTTTATATACGTCACACTTGATGGAATAACTGCATACTCCATACCATCTCCCAGATATGGGGAATTCACACTCTTAACTCCGTACTTGAATTCTATCTTTTTCAGGTTGTCACATTTTTCAAATGACAATGTCACATTACTTATACTTCCCGGAACGACAGCCGATGTCATATTTGTCCATCCGTCAAATGCATGGCTTCCAACTTCTGTTACCCCATCAGGTATAACCAGTTCTTCCATGCCAGGACAGCCGGAGAAAGCAAAATCTCCTATTGTCTTCAATTCACCTGGAAATTGAACCTTCATAAGTGACATACATCCCCTAAAGGCATATTCGCCAATTTCAGTCACAGAATCTGGCAAAATAACATTATCCAGTTTCTTGCAATCATTGAACATATATTTCGGAATAGACTTTACAGAATCGCCAAATTCTATAGTCTGAAGATCTGTACACCCTGAAAAAGTCCATCCATCCCATGTCATATCACAATTATCTAATTTTACAGTCTTTAAACCAGTACATCCCAGAAAAGCACCTCCACCTACATTAACAACACTCGCCGGAATTTCTATACTGGAGATTTTTGAGCAACCAATAAACGCAGATCTATCTATAGTTTTCAAAGTATCCGGTAATTCAACAGTCTGTAAAAGTTTCATAAGTTTAAAATCGCTTTCATATATCTCAGTCAGTCTGCTGTTCTTTGCATTTATGCTTATAACATTCTCACAGCTGATAAATGTATCTATAGGAAGGCCTGTCACATCATTTCCCAGTACAATCTCTGTTAAGCCTTTGCATCCGGTAAAGATTCCCTGTCCCCAGTCAGCCTTTAACACAGCTATATCCACTTTTTTGATTCCTGTACATCCGTAAAATGCCTTTTCTTCAATATATGTTACCGCGGACGGAATTGAGATATATGTCATCCCCGTACATCCTAAGAAAGCAGAAGTATCTATCTTCTGCATACTGTCAGGGAACTCGAAACCTGTCAGTTCTTTACAATTTGCAAATGCCAAATCCCCAATTTCAGTTAGGCTATCAGAGGATACAAAATCCGTAAGCGAACTACAGCTATCAAAAGCAAATCTGCCTATACTGTTCAAAACACTCCTGGAAGCATCCACACTTTTAAGTTTTGCACACTCCTTAAAAGTATAGTCCGGAACACCGGATGCACCATCACGAAATTCTACATTCTGTAGGTTGCTGCATCCATCAAAAATATAAGTACCCCAATCAGATTTGAATGACGATATATACACATCAACGAGACCTGTACACCCTTTAAAAGCGCTCGCTCCGATTCCAGTAATTCCCTCCGGAATAGTAAACTCTTTAATTGCTGTACAACCTGAAAATGCTTCATTCCCAATCTCCAGTTTATCCCCTTGCAGATTTACATTTTCTAGTTTTGTACAATCTGAGAAGGTTCTGAAACCTATTTTGTTCACCGAAGATGGCAATGTAATATCCGTCAGACTACTGCACTTTGAAAAAGCCTGCGTTTCTATATTGACAACGCCAGACGATATCGTAACTGCTGTAAGTCCATTGCATCCCCCAAACGCATCGGATTCTATTGTATTAACCTTTGATGGGATCGTAACTTTCAGCAGACCTGTGCATCCGGCAAATGCATTTCTTCCAATCGTAGTTACACCACTCGGAATCTTGACACTTGTGAGACTTGTAAGTCTATAAAATGCATACGCAGCAACTCTCATCACATTCTCAGGTATCTCTAATTTGGTTAGATTGTTACATTCATCAAAACTTCTCTCACCGATATATCCAGCAGCCATCTTATTTGTCACTGAGCTCTTGGTCGTAACTTTGCTAAGTGCACTGCAGCCAGAAAATGCATAATCTCCTATATTTCCTATATTGTTTGCAAGAGATATGGTCTTAAGTCCGGTGCAACCGCCAAAAGCATTACTGCCTATACTCTCAAGCCCATCAGGTATATCTATTCCAGTCATGCTCGCGCATCCCGAAAACATACCTGACTCTATCTTCTTAAGCCCCGACGGAAGCCCCACATGCATCAGGCTGCTGCAATTTGAAAATGTGCCAAGTCCTATCGACGTAACACTGTCAGGAAGATCTATACTCTTAAGTCCGGTACATGAGGCAAATGCACATGCCTCTATCTCTGTTATGTTTGATCTGATATTTACAGATGTGAGTGAACTACAGCCTGAGAAGGTTACTTCACTTATGCTCTTCATACCAGATGGTATCACAACAGATGTCAGACTAATACATTTTCTAAAAGCACCCTTATCTATATCTGTGATATTATCAGGCAGATTGATACCCGTTATCTTAGTACATCCCTCAAACGCTGACTCACCTATATAGCGTATGCCATTCTTCAAATTCACCGATGTCAGACCATCACATAGTGCAAACGTTCTCTCCTCAATTCTGCTGACTCCCGAAGGAACATCCACACTTGTCAGAGCTTTGCAGTTGTAAAATGCCTTGCTTCCAATGCGGTTTACTGACGCCGCTATGGTCACACTCTCCGCATTCTTGCAATTTGCAAATGCGCTGTTGCCGACGGATGTCACTCCGCTAAGTATCTTTATCTTCGTGATATTGCCATCATCCCACGGAGCCTTGTTATCAAGAGTATAGTCATACATCTGTCCACTACCGCTTATAACAAGCTCTCCAGTTTCATATAATCTCCAGACAACATCATCACCGCATTTTCCAGATATACTCTTGACGGTCACTTCATTGTCCGCTCTGTTTACAATCTCATCGAAAAGATCAGGGTAATCCTCTGCCAATTCATTATCGACAGCCTCATGCATGTTTTTATAGTTATCTTCATAGCTGCCCTGAATAGATGTTATTAAACGGACAAACTCATTGTAATTGCCTTCTCCTATAGTCCATTTACCAAATGCCGTATTATTGTACTGTATATCCCCGAATTTTTTCGCAATATCGCAGCTCAATGTAAGACTTTGTTTCATCACATCTACTGATGCAAAATAATTTAAAGCATTCTCATCTGTCCTATTCTGGGTATAGTTAAATTCCATCCCGTAGACAGACGCCCTGAGAAGATGTATAAACTCCGTAATACATTTCATCTTTTCATACTGTTCTACAGTTTCATCTGTTGAAAACATAGTATTAGCAATGGAATCGCCTATAATCGTACCTGCTTCCGCACCGACAAGAAAGGCTTTTGAATAAACACACGAACTGAGCAAAGCCTTCCAGCCCTCGGTTATCATGGTGCTGAGGACGTCCGTTGACAGGCCCAAAACAACATTGCAATTCATTGCCAGCACTGCGCTCTCAAAATCCTCTGATGCTAATGCGCATTCGTCCAAAGCCATCTTTAACGGCTTATTATTATCAGGACAGCGATCTCTGAGGTCAATCAGCACTGCCTTCATATTGCTTCCCATTTCAGCCACCTGCACATATGATACAAGGAGTGATACCGCATCTCCAACAGTATTTGCTGTCTTTATAGTATCCTTAATCAGACCAAAAACTGTCGCCGAATCAGTTATCAGAGGATGATTTTTGGCAAAATAATCCTTCATCTCTTTTTCTAACAAAGCCTTCTCTGAAGATGTCATAGACGAAAGCTTTGTACTTTTCTGAAAGTATCCATTGTCAATATTATCTGCCGATTCAGCAACATTTTTTATCTGAGAAATAAGATTATTAGTCTCCGCCCATCCCTCCTGTATACTTTTATCTACAAATTTAATCGATGTACTTTCCGCTTTAAATGCACTGAGTATAATAGCTGTATAATATCCCTTTTCATCTATAGCTCCCTCAGCTATCTTACCTGGATCAGTCACAAAATGAAGTGCTTTCCACGCATTTACTTTTTTCTCAAAACTGTTACTATCTTTATTCAGATCATCGATAAGAATCTGTGATGGATGTCGTGCCTCAACTAGTTGGTCAACATTAATCCCACTTCTTGTCTCCCCATCCGCAAACATATCTGCCTTATACAGATAATAGTCAAAATCATCCCCGCCATTGCTATCTGCATATACTGATGCAATATTTACCATCATCATACAAAGCACAAGCAGAGAAACGCAGTATAATTTTAACATTCTTCCGGCCCACTTTTTCATACGAATACCCTCCTCGCATTCTAAAAAATATAGGTGTCTGCGAAACTCCTCCTTTCGTGTTCTACTCTATTTTGAGTTTCGCAAACACCTATTTCGATGATTTTATTTTAATATTTTGCACTGCCTAATTGAATAGAGCGTGCATAACTTGGTTATGGTCGTGCATAACTTCCCTACTGGCTTTCCACCCACTCCACAGCCTGAGCTACCATGCTGTCAGAAGTGTCTGCCATGCCTATGACTACAGGCTGTCCCATAGGGTCGGAGCTGTCGAAGCCGTCCTCGTAGAAGAACACACTTCCTGCACCTCGCTGCTTATCTGTCATATAGCCAGGAGTCTCATCCTGGGTGTGTGCGGTGAGGGTCACCGTATTGCCATTTACAAAGTCATTTATAGTGAGGATCGAGCCATCAAATGAGTATGTCACATCTGAGACTATCTCTGCACCGGAAAGGCTGTTGCCCTGTGCAGTCTCAATGACGCCGATCATGTTGTACACCTTCGCAGTTCCATCACTGGCAAACTTGATGAGCCAGCTCTGCTGGCCGTACTGTGTCCAGTAACCATCGCAGAGTTCATCGTTTGATATCAAAACGGAACCGGAATCTGCACCTCCCGAAGGAGCTTCCGTCTGCTCTTCCGCAGCTGTGTCAGTCTGTTCCTCCGTGGTCTCCTCACTCTGATCCACGGCCTCCGTCTGTTCTTCTTTACCAGCGGATGCGTCTTCCTGTCCACTTGAGACAGCCTCCCCATCAGACTTTATCTCTATCCAGTCAAAAGCCGTGCAGCTGCTCATGTATGTGTCAAACTGTCCTGATATATCCTCGTCCTCAGATCCCTTTCTGAGAATCTCCTGTCCGTCCTGTCTCATGACAGTGAACTGCGGCGTAACTTCACCATCCGCATATGTATAAAATGTCCATGCTGAAAGATTCTGATTTGGCTTGTTTGAAGGTATGCCCACAAGTGCGCTGTACTTTGCAGAATATCTCATATCACCGTATCCGAGATTTGAATCTGCCTGAACTATGCTGTCCTTATCAGAAATGCCAAATGTCCATTCATAATTGAAATTATCGTCATCTGTGACATCATTTGTGGCATCTGCCTCAAGGATCAACTCATTCACGCCGTCCCCATCAAGGTCATATCGTACATACTTGAAGCAATTCAGATCATCAGGTGTCTCGGTGACATTTTCCCTAGCCGATGAGTAACACTCACCTGTGTATTTCCTGTATTCACCCGACTGTATAAAATCGTCCCATATTGCATCTGCGTCAATGGCAGCCTCTGTAGTCTTCTCCTCAGTCTTCTCCTCAGTCTCAGGCACAGTCTCAGTGGTATGAACTTCTGTAGTTTTTTCTGTAGTAGCCGAGTCGATATCCATCAGTCCCGGAAGACCGCTGCATCCCGTCATGACTACGATAGCCAGACCGGAAACCACACTCAAAGTTTTCCATCTCTTTCTCATTTTTTTGTTTCTCATTCTTTTCTCCTTCCAGGCTCCCGCCCATTCAAAGCAGCCTTTTGCAGACATGTCACACCCTGTCAGCCCAATAGTTCATGTATCTGGTTCTGAAGTTCTTCTCAAATGAAATCCCGATCGGCAGTTCTCTGCCTCCCTCCATCTGGACAAGGTCCTTCTTCACCACATTTACATAATCAAGGTTGACCACATAAGCCTCATGGCAGCGCACGAACAGACCGTTGGTCTGTGACAGAAATTTCTTCAGTGAACTGTAGAAACTGTAGTCCGACTTCTCTGCATGTATGGTCAGCTTGCGCTGGGACCTCTCGACAAATACTATGTCGCGCTGAGGTATGAGCACACGGCTGCCATCGCAGACTATCTCCATAACTGCAGCATCCTTGTTCTTCTCTATTATATTTACGGCTTTGTTCACCGCACGTGGAAGCATAAGATCCATATTGGACTTGAGAACAAAATAGCAATGCTTTGTCTCATAGACATCAGGAGCGAACTCCAGAATATTTGTAAGATAAATGATCTGGCTGAACGGCAGCAGTTCATTGATGGCAGCACTCAGGTTTATTCCATTGTAAGGAACAGCATCAAACTCTATATCCATAACCGCTATATCACACAAAAGTGTTCTGCGCTCAATCTCACCCCTAAGATCATCCGGCAAAAATATGGTTATATCAGACTCATCCGCCAACTTATTGCTGACAAGAACCTCTTTTGTTTTCTCCGCCTCTTTAATCGAATCATCACAAATTATTATTTTCATTATCTAGACCTCTCAATTAAGTATACCTGTCTATGTTACCAAAATAGGTCGTTATTTTTAAGAATTATTGCATAACTTTAGTATAATCATGCACAACTTTTCGACATAATGCAACGCAAAAAACCTATAATAATTTAAGCAGCCTCAACCTAATTAATTACTTCGTGGAGCGCCATCCGGTTTATGACAAATCCCCCGGATACTTCAGGTTCACGAACACCTTTCACCTGCAAACGCTCCACGAATCACGTACTTTATATACAATCTCCCACTCATTATCTGGCAGTCATGACATATCAGAAAATTCTGCCATCAAAACCATATTTTTATTATATTTGTTTCAATATCGCTTTCAATGTGTGACAAATATAGTGACAACTTTTATGGAACTTTGTTATAATAAACCATCAGTAAAAGGCTTTTAAACAGGAGGTATGACATGGAACAGATTCAGGATTTGATCAAAAGACATATTGATGCAAATGGATATACCATATATTCACTCGCATCAATATGCGGCATAAACAGAACCACTCTTCAGAAGGTTCTGGCCGGGCAGAGAAAACTCACTACACAGATGTACGAGAAACTCATCCCTTTCTTCTCCCTGTCCCCATCTGAAAAAGCTGAATTTGATAAATATTTCCTCATAGACCAGATAGGTCAGGACCGTTACCAGACCCATATGCAGATAAGAAACATACTTGAAACTCCTGCCGATCTCCTTGGCCAGAGCTCTGCTATTCAGGCAGATTCATTCATAACCGACGTATCGGAGATACCTGATTATGCTTTTATCCACGATCAATTCCAGATAACCAGTTTCATATATTCCATAGTCCGATATGCGGTAAAGAATTTTGAAGATCCATACCTGTACATCTTTGCCGACATGAGCAAATCCTATATTTCAAATCTGCTCAAACTATTCTACAACGAGGAATTCAGCAGCCTGACTACGACACAGCTCATAGAATTCTGCAAAGTCAGGGATCTGCACGGCAACTACGACAACATGCACAATCTGCAGTGCATCGCCAATCTGCTGCCGTTTTTTTCTGCCTGCACAGGGAATTTTTCTGTCCACTATTACTATGCAGCGCACAATGACTTTCAGATGGAAGTGATTGCATTTCCAAATTACATCATAACCAACACCCACGTGATATTTCTCTCACCTGATTTCAGGGAGGCATTCTTTGTAGCAAATGAAGAATTCCATCAACACTATCTGGACGTGTACAATTCCGCACTGTCCAGATCCCACACTCTGACAAACGGCAAACAATCCCCATCAGAGCTGCTGGACCAGATCATGGACTCGTCACCAGCCACCTATCCAGAACACAATATGTG
>URJI01000066.1 GCA_900548215.1 uncultured Coprococcus sp.
TGCCAGCCACTTATTTTTAGCCTCGTGATAGGTTATCACCAATCCACCATGACATATATTTCCATCTGTGTAAACTATATCGCCATACTCATAAACCTTATAATTTTCAGGCCACAGAATATCAGACCATTCACTTATCGTATTCACGTCATCATCGACATTATCTACCTTCTGGATATCATCGCAGGAAGCCAGATCAGTTATTGTCCGAAACGGAACTTCTCCCTGATATTCGGAAAGCGGCATCTGATTTCTATCTGTGCCATCACTCAGTATAAACATACATCCAAACACTATCATTGCCACATATGCAATTATTCCAACAACGGCCTTTACTGTGTATATTCTGGCGCCTTTTCTCCAGTTTGTACCTGAACCCAGACTATCTCCATCAAGAATTTTTCTGCGGAGCCTGTACAAACTCACAGCCTTAACCAGACCGGTCACTATAAATATGATCACGCACAATACGAGGGCAATGCTTATCAGGCTTCCTCTGTTTACCATCGATAGGAACGGCTGACTTGTAAAGACAAGTGCAAGATATACTATTATCCAGATGAACATCCATATTATGTTAAACCTCTGACTTCTATGCAGCGAATTCATCGCCATCGCCTGGACCTCAGGGTCTGTGTCCATCTCCCTGGCATCTATATCATCTGCTCTGTATATATGAAATACTCCATACTTTGCCACGTACTTCCATCCAAAAGCACCGTTCAACTCCACCTCGTCATCATTTGGTCCGTCGTTGTCATATAGCACGAATCCTTTCTGAGCCGGCTGCAACCTATACCTCACCTTTTCAGGTTCGCATCTGTCAAATTCAGCTATTCCACGGAACACTCCACCATCCCGCAATATATACCCCTGCTCCGCCATATATGAGAGCCAGCTCTCAACTCCAGTAACATCATAATCCGGACACGGTATGATGCGGTGCACACTTTTTGTATCTTTTTTCTCCACCATCTTTGAGTCCTCCATATAAATTTTTTGTGAATAGTCCGCACTCCGCTGCAAATGAATCTCTACATTTCACCTGCTGCATCTTCAGCATCCCGCACACACATTCTAAGTCTTTCCACCTCCTGCACATATGCAGATATGCCCTCATCTGTGATGCTGTATGTTCGCTTACGGCCTTCCACCTCAATTTCCCTTATCCACTTTTCCTTCTCAAACTTTCCCAATATAGTGTACAGAGTCGCCGGCCCGATCTTTACCCTTCCACCGGTTCTCTTCTCTATATAGTCTGCCACATCTATCCCACACATTGATCCTTTTGAAAATGCCATCAACACGTAGAACATGGATTCAGTCAGAATATCCATAGCTTTCTTCGGCATATTATCACTTCTCTTTCCCAATATCGTTTATTGATATCATATAACGATATTGTATAGTACATAAGGATATTTGTCAATACAACAAATATCCACTCTGATCTTTCTCGCCATGTATAGCATACTTTCAACTATGCTTACTGTTCTTTCGCTTTTTTCTTCTTTCCTGACATAGCCATATAGAATATGACATTCAGCACGATACCTGCGCATGTTGCTATCGGCGCTGCAAGTCCTATATTTGTAAGGCTCGCATCCGGCTGTATACTCATGTAATAGGCAAGAGGCAGTCTAACGAGCAATGTCTGGATAAGTCCCTGTATCATGACCCATAGTGACTTCTCATGTCCATTGAAATATCCTATCATGCTGAACAGCACCGCGGTAAGTATAGTCTCAGGTGCAAAGCCCCTCAGGTACTCGAAGCCCCTCTGTATAACAGCCGTGTCAGTGGTAAAGATCGATGTCAGTTTGTCACCAAAGAACCACACGCAAATGAATACCACCACGCCGGCAGAGAGTCCTATGCCCATACCGGTAAGCATCGCTTTTCTCGCTCTGTCCTCTTTTCCAGCTCCAACATTCTGCGATACAAATGAAGCCATAGACTGCATAAGCGAACTTGGTACCAACATGGCAAAGCTGACTATCTTGCAGGCAACGCCATATCCGGATGATGCCTCCAGGCCAAGTCTGTTGATAAATGCACACAGCGCTAGGAATGACATCTGCGTGAGAAATTCCTGCATTGCAAGTGGAAGTCCAACCGAGAGCAATCTTCCGCACTGTCTGTTTAATCTGAAATCTTTTCTTGATATCTTAAATGGAAGCTCCCTCTTCTTCAGCAGCACAAGCGCAAGGACAACACTGACCGCCTGGGCAACCACTGTTGCTATGGCTGCACCCGCAGCGTCAAGATGACATCCCGCAACCAGGATAAGATCACCGATAACATTTACAATACATGCCACAAACACAAATATAAGAGGTGATTTGCTGTCTCCAAAACCTCTGAATATCGCGGTGAGCACATTGTAGGCCATAATGAAAAATATTCCGCCTCCGCATATCCTCACATACGACGATGTAAGAGTGACCGCCTCAGCCGGTGCCTGCATCAACACAGACAAAGGTCTTGCAAACGTCACCATGACAACTGCCAGCACCACCGCAAGTATTGCAAATATAGTCGTGGCGCCTCCGAGAAGCTCTCCTATCTGATCCGTGTTCTTTTCGCCTATATATCTGGCAATAAGCACTGTGACACCCATAGCAAGTGCTGTTATCACAAATGTAACCAGATTGAGCACCTGGCTGCCTGTTGATACGGCTGAAAGCCCCGCCGTCGAACCGAATCTTCCAACCACCAGCAGGTCAACCGCACCATATGCAGCTTGAAGTATCAGTGCTCCAAGAATCGGCCCCATGAATGGGAGCATTTTTCTAATGATACTTCCCTGTGTAAAATCTGTTTTATCCTGTACACTCATCTTATGTTCTGACTCCTTTTACTCATAACTTCATAAAGTTTTTCAACTGTCGCTATCATAGTATCGGCATCCTCATCTGTAATATCGATAAGAGACTCCCCCAGTCCTGTGAAATACTCATCAACATATTTGCAAACCAGATCTCTGCCAGCCTGAGTGCTCCTTATATACACAATACGTCCATCCGTCTCTGAAGACTTCTTTTCCACAAATCCGAGGTATTCCATATCCTTTATCGTCTTTGTCACTCCCGGTCTTGGAAGTCCCAGTTCATCACTTATTTCACTGACCTTAACCTCTACACCATCAAGCTCCAGCTTCGTTATCACATCAAGATAATGTATGTGGGTAGGCGTCACTCCATTTGGCAGTTTGGGCATCATATCCCTAACCCTTTTCGCCTGGTAGCAGGCATCCATAACCTGTTTTATCTTTTCCTTTGTCATGGTTCTCCTTCCTGTAAATTGATCAAATATTATTTTATTGTTATTTCATATAATTACTTTAGGTAATTATCATCGGTAAGTATATTCATATTTTCTCTTTTTGTCAAGGGATAGGATATATAAACTATTCATATGCCTGCGTAAGCCATTAGCCACCATGCATAAAAAATGCTCCACCTGATCCTCTCACAGATGAAGCATTTAATTATAAAACTTATTACTTACGCCGGGCAACTTTACCAAAGCTCTCGTCAAGCCCTTTTTCTAACTCCCTTTACTATTCCCACAACCGATTCGATCAGAACCACCGCCACAAATGGTATTCCTGCAAGCGTTATGGCGAACATTATGTATTCGATTCCATTCAGAAAATGCTCCCATCCTCCTGTAGCCTGCGATACTATCCACATTTCATTGAGAACCAGAGCACCGATCAGGAATCCCAGTATCAAGCCACTGATCATCCACGTCGCACAGATTATGGCGACATCTTTCAGCCGCACAATCTGATTATCGTATATCCATTTTCTGAATATAATATACAGAATTACGCATATCAGGGGTACAGCAAATACAACGACCAGATTGTAACTATCATTATATGTTTCTTCCATGTAATCAGACAGCGTCATAATGCTCCAGCATATTATCTGCACTATAAGACATATCAATATTTTCTTCTTCATCTAGGCCTCCTTTGGGGACGTTCCTTTTGTCACGAAGAGTGTCCCCGTGTCCCTCAAAATACTTCTACAAAGCCCTTTTCTTCTTTAAAGATATATTTAAAAAATACATTTGCTTTGATTTTCTTAAATGAATGATAAGATATCTAATTGATGATTCGGAGGCATTTACTACATTTCACCACAAATTATCCAAAATTATAAAAGCTGAATAGTCTCACGTTCCAGAGAGCAATAACAGGGCACATGCCTCATAATAGATAACCTTACCCGTGACAGGGGACGCTCTTCATGACAAAAGAAACGTCCCCACTTCACACAGCACCTGCATCGCACCGGAAAGCAGCATCACCCACACCGGATTCAGTTTGAATTTTCTGAGCAGAACAACACTCACTGCAAATATCACCACAAGATTCCACTTAGTTCCTGCGAGACTTATCATATCGATACCAGTCCAGACCGCCGTCACGAATATCGAAACTCCCGCTGATGCGATCATAGCCACAACAGCCGGTCTTATACCGCCAAGAAAATCCTGAAGAACATCCTGCTTGCGATATTTCAGATACAGCCTGACTACGACCGTTACAATGATACATGAAGGGAGTATACATCCGAGCGTGGCAATCGCCGCACCGGCATATCCGGCCACCCGTAGCCCCACAAATGTCGCCGAATTGACAGCTATAGGTCCCGGAGTCATCTGGGATATAGTGATCAGGTCCGTGAACTCTGACATGGTCATCCACCCATGTATCTTCACTATCTGTCCCTGTATAAGCGGCATGGCGGCATAACCTCCGCCGAAACTGAAGAGTCCTATCTGGAAGAAACTTAGGAACAATTGCAAATAGATCATTATTCCATCCCCCCTTTGTCGGGATGTTTTTCAGGATTTCCGTCAGAAATATCCTCTGTCTTTTTATGCCCACGCCCTCTTCTTTTCTCAAGCTGTCCTCTACAAACGCCGACAAGTCCACAGACAATTACTATGAACACGACATTTATCTCCAATATGTAGGATGCAACAAATGCAGCTATCATGACCAATACCCCCAGATCATCCCTCTGCTTTACTATGTCTGCTCCCATATCATATGTAACCGATGCTATGACCGCAGCAACTCCGGCCTGCATTCCCTCCAGCATCTCACTAATCACCCAGTTGGTCCTGAACGCGCTGTAACAGTAAGATATGATGGATATGATAACAAATGGCGGAATGATCGTTCCGACTATCGCCACCAATGCCCCTGCTATACCACATAATTTATACCCCACCGCTATCGCTCCATTTACTGCGATAGGTCCCGGCGACGACTGGGCTATAGCCACAAGATCGAGCATCTCATCCTGCTCTATCCAATGGTTTTTATCCACAAACTTTTTCTTCATAAGAGACACGATGACGTATCCACCCCCGAAGGTAAAGGTGCTCAGATATAATGTTGTTATGAATATCTTTAAAAGGGTCCTGCCCTTTCTTTTTTCTTTTTCCATTATTATTCCTAGGGGACGTTCCTTTTGTCACGAGGAGCGTCCCTCTGTCCCACATTAGATATATATTCCTATCAAGTCTAAATATTGTTGCAACTAACATCTGCCATCTTCTGCATCATACTTTTTATATCATCTTCTGTCGCAGCCATTGCACGTATGTTCGCTCAAGCCATGTTGCCAACTTTACTCCTTTTATTGCCCCATATCGAGTTTTCACGTTTTGCATGACAGGGGGACACTCTCCGGTACAAAAGGAACGTCCCTGATGCATTCTTGGGGACGTTCCTTCTGTAACGAAGAGCGTCCCTCTGTAACGAAGACTGTCCCTTTGTCCTATTATCTACTAAATCCAGCACAATAGCAACAAAATACACGTACATACATAAAATACTATAATATACTCCTACAAAGCACTTTACTTCTTTTCAAGATATATTATAATAGTGCATATGTTTTGATTTTCTTAAACGATCGCAAAGCTATCGTATCCAATCAAATCCAATTCATATGAATGCCGATATATGAATCATTCACATGAGTCACTAATAAATAATTTTGAACTTTCCACAATTGCATTTTTACATTTGCATTTTTCATGATTTGAATTTCAATGATTTAAATGATTTGAATTTCAACGGCTTGCATGATCATTATCGTTTTTGATGACTGTATTTTTCATGAATTGTATTTGCCATTTTCCTACACTGTTCACACCATATTTTATAACTATTTTCTAGGAGGTGCATTATATGCCAAGAAAACCAAGAGCTATATCTGAATCAAATATCTACCACGTTGTAATTCGTGGAGCAGACCGGCAGCAAATATTTGAAGAAAAGAATGATTATGTCAAATACCTGGATATCCTGAGCTATTACAAAAAAGAATGTCAATTTGAAATCTATGCATATTGCCTGATGTCCAATCACGTTCATCTTATCATCCATACCCCTAACACCCCACTGGCAACTATATTCCGCCGCATTAACACACGTTATGCGGTGTGGTTCAATATGAAATATGATCGAACAGGTTTCCTGCAGCAAGGCAGATATTACAGTGAACCTGTCAACGACGAACGATACCTTCTCACTGTAGTCCGCTACATCCACCAAAATCCGTATAAAGCTGGCATAGAAGCTTTTCCCGGTGAGTCTTATCCCTGGAGCAGTATCTACAGTTATCTATCAGGGAATTCTGCATTGGTAGATATCGGACTGATAAACAATCTAATTGGTGATTCGAACGCATTTACTACATTTCACCGAGAAACTGAAGAAGCTGACTGCCTGGACATTCATAAACTGACAAAAAGGCTCCCTGATGATGTTGCAAAGGAGTTAATTGCCAAGGAAACCGGCTGCCCTACTATTACCAGTTTTCAGTCACTTCCCCTTTTAGAGCAGAAAAAATACCTTGTTCTTTTGCACGAACAAGGTATTTCTATCAGGCAGCTAAATCGTCTCACTGGTATTCCTAAAGGAATCATCCAGCGAACCTTAACAAAATGACACACCTCATGATGGAGAAACTCGCCCCAGGTCCAAGGGACTCTCCCCCGTAACAGGGGACACTCTTCGTTACAAAAGGAACGTCCCCACCAGCATCATTTTATCAGCCTGAACTTCTTTACAAATCTAACGATAAGCCTTCCCTTAGGCATATTGAGAAGCTCTTCCTCCGTATATCCTCCGGTTTTAAGTATTGCAAATGCATAGAATACGATCGCCACAAACACTGCAACAAACATAGCGATTACCCAGTTGCCAAGAAGCTTCCTGCATCCCTCATACACAATGATAGTTACAACACCCATAAATATAGAGGCTATAGCAGGTGCAACATATATCCTTCTGTTGTCCATCTTGCCGGTCTTGTACTTTGTCAGAGATCTCTGGTTAAATATGCATATGAGCAGTGAATTCACTATTGAACCAATAACAAGTGCATACAGAGCCCAATCCGTTGCAAACAACATTACAACAAGAACTACCACATGTATCACCAGAGCAAGCGTAGCATTTATGACCGGTGCCATCACTTTGCCCATAGCCTGAAGCACACTGTTCGTGACGGTTGACTGTGCAAAAAATACTATCGATATAAATCCAAGATACATACATTTTGCAGCCATAGGATCTGCCCCTGCAAACAGAAGCTGTATGATAGGCTTTGCAAGAACACCCATTCCAACAGCACATGGTATGGTTACAAGCATCGACATACTGAGTGCCTGATTCAGCAGTTTGTTTGTCTTCTTCATATCATTCTGAGCATACGCACCAGATATTCCAGGAATATATGCAATTCCAACTGACGCTGCAATGGCAAGCGGAAGATTCGTGAGCACAGTATACTGCTGTGAATATATTCCATACAGCTTCGCCATCTCAAGGGAATCCATGCCCTTTATCTTCATAACAATATAGAAAACCTTCATGTCAATAGGGGTGAGCACGTTATATACCACAGCAGCTATAACGATAGGCGTCACCGTCGCTATGATTATCCTGAACAGCTTGGAATATGATTCTGCATCTTCTCTCGTATCATTCTTAACCGATTCCATGATACCTTTTCTTCGTCTGCCATATGCAAACAGAATAAATATCAAACCGCCAAGCACACCTGCACCTGTACCCATGGCACTTCCCGCAGAGCCATACTTTGCATGCTCAGTAGTTCCGGCTGCAAATGGTTTAGCAAGCATATACGCTGCAACTATACTCACTACAGCATTTGCAAGCTGTTCTATTATCTGCGAGATGGATGTTGATACCATATTGTTATACGCCTGCAGATAGCCTCTGAATATAGCAAGGAATCCCGAGATAAATATCGTAGGAGCCAGAATCTTAAGGCTGAGTATAGCATTTGGCTGTTCACTCACGAACCAGGATGCACCAAAATATGTTATAAGTGCGGCCACAGCTCCTGCCACAACCACATATATGAATGTACAATAATATATTCTTCTGGCACTCTTATACTGCCCTGTTGCAATCTTTCCAGCCACCAGCTTTGACACCGCAGTCGGTATACTGTATGTAGCTATCATGATAACCATGGCATATATCGCATATGCAGATCCATAATAACCATTTCCCTCATCACCCAGGATCTGGTAGAGAGGAGATCTATACAGAAGTCCAATAATTCTCGATATTATACCTGCGCCCGCAAGTATTCCAGCCTGCAGCGCGACATTTCCCGCTTTACCGGAACTCCTTTTTGTACTGCCAGATTTCGTTTTTGTACTCATCTTAACTCCTTATTGCCAATTTCAAACCACTGTTGTAAAATTTATTCTGCTGTTAAATATGTTTATGAAATTCACCGAACATTACTCACAAATTATATATATACCAATTTTTTCATTATAATACAATAACAATATTATAAACTTTCACACTGTGCGACACAAAGCACACACATACAAAGGAGGTACACTAAGTGGAATATTCTTCTCTTCCGAATGACCCAGCAGTATTACTCAGCTTCATAAACACCAAACTCAGAGATGACTACCCAAGTCTTGACGAACTCTGCAGTTCATTGTGCGTGGACAAAGACAGCATAGTAAAAAAACTAGCTGCCATTGACTATGTCTACAACGAAGAAAAGAACAGATTCATATAGACCTGTTCTTTTCTTGCCCCTATATCATATATAATGCCAGACCAGTCCATGCTATTATACTTTCATGGACCGGCCTGTATTATTCTAATTCTGTGTTTTATCATCATCTGCAGCAGGATCACCACTCTGTGGTTCTGTTTTATTCTCCTCATAAATCTTCTGGGCTATCTTGTCCTCATCCACTTTATTGACAACATGCTTCATAATATTCATGAACTTCGAGATCATTCCTATTGGATCCTCATCATCACCATCATCGTTCTCATCTAAAGCATCAGTGCCGCCCGAGGTCCTGTCAATATTTCGATCATCATCAGTGACATCTGAAGGATACTGTAACATATGCTGTTTTTGTTTTAGTTTTTTCTTTGCTTCCTTCTCCGCCTGTTTCTGCTTTGCAGTTTTTTTCTTGAACCTTATATCCTCTTCCTCAGCAGTGATATATATAGGTTCTCCTGTCTCTTCGTCGATTCGCTTTATCCTATCATATTCCGATGTCTTAAACGCAAGGTTTTTCTCTTTGAGTTTTGCTGTACAGGTTCTGTTGATATACATATAACAACATGCAAATACCGGCACACCGAGAAGCATTCCAAAGAATCCAAAAAGTCCTCCGCCAACAATAACCGCTGTGAGAACCCAGAAGCTTGAGAGTCCTGTAGTATCTCCTATGATCTTCGGACCAAGTATATTACCATCAAACTGCTGAAGAATAAGTATAACTACAAGCAGGATCAGACTCATAAAAGGATCCGCTATAAGTACAATAAAGAAACAAGGCACAGCTCCAATGATTGGTCCAAAGAATGGAATTACATTTGTCACGCCGACTATTACACTTATCAATATCGCATATGGGAATTTGATTATAGTTGACACTATGAACATGATAAGTCCTATTATAAGTGAATCAAGTATCTTACCATTTATAAACTGACCAAATACCCTATACATCTCTGAAAGTCCGTCCAGAACAGCATTTGCCCTCTTGACACTGAACATGGCGTACACTATCTTCTTTCCTCTGGACTCCAGATACTCCTTATTCGCCATAACATATATAGAAGCAACTATTCCTATAAGGAAATTGTACAGGAACTTGAGTCCTGAGAACACTCCACTTCCTATGTTCACCACGATCTTGTCCATATTCGGCATGATCCTGTTGTTCAAAAACTCCTGCATCTTGTCATAAGCTGTATTCATATAATTCCTGATATCGTCCTCAGGAATATTCAACTTTTTAAACTTCTCATTTATATTCTCGACAAGATTCTGCATGTTGTCAAAATAGCTGTCCATATTGCCAACCAACTGCTTAAGGCTGTCATATAACTGAGGAACCACAAGCCACACTATACCTGTGATGATTCCCAGAAATATGATGGTAGTCAATATGACTGATAAAGTTCTAGATACTTTAAACAGTTTCTTCTTATCTGTTATGGCCCTGTCCTGAAACAACGTATGGAATAATCTATCAAAGAAAATGAGAACCGGATTCATCAAAAACGCAATCACCGCACCAACTATTATCGGCGCAAATGCACCTGAAATCTTATCAATTACAGATCTGAATCCTGCCCACTCCTCCAAAATCTTATTGAATAACAATCCTACTATTATTATTCCTATAACAGCAAGACTTACATTTAAAATTCTTTTCTTCTTATTACTCTGTGCCACCTTGTCTCTCCCATCTTTTTCATTGCCACCATATGAATTGCCGATGACTTTTTAATTATATTGTTTTTTTTTTATGTGTTCAAGACAACTTACGCAAATTTAACCATAGTTTTATCATATTAAGTAATTGATTATATAATTCGTGCATACAATGCACTTTAGCAGTATATATTTTCATAAAAATTATGTTGTTTACACTTTTGTTTTCTAGTAAAATGTAACTTAGCCAAGGGCAAAATCAGATGCAGCCTTACAGCCGGCATCATAAAGGGAGGTGTTCTATATGAATTGGGAAATTGCAACCTGGCTTATTATTTTTGCTGCATGTCTCGTTATTGAGATCATCACACTCGGTCTTACAACCATATGGGCCTGTGGCGGCGCACTCATCGCCATGATCATAGCTTTCTTCAGCGGATCACTGGCATTGCAGGTAGTCGCATTCCTTATCGTGACAACTATACTGTTTTTCACAACAAGGCCACTCGCAAAAAAACATATGGACAACAAACTGGAGAAAACCAATGTGGAAAGTCTCATAGGCAAGCATGTCATCGTATCTGCTGATATTGACAATCTTAAGTCACAGGGGCAGGTCATGATCGGTGGTGTCGAGTGGACAGCAAGATCCAAGAACGGAGACACTATCGAATCCGGCACAGAAGTCGTGATAGATGAGATATCTGGTGTCAAGGCCATTGTCACACGAGCTTAACCGCAGATATTATGTAACAGAATTCATACAATAGGTAAAGGAGTAAAATTATGGACGGAGCAGGATTTGCACTAATTATTATTTTATGTCTTGTCGTTATTGTCATCATATGCAGTACGATCAAGATTGTGCCACAGGCACACGCTTATGTAATTGAGCGACTTGGAACATACCAGGCAACATGGTCAGTAGGACTTCACATGAAGATGCCTGTAATTGACAAAGTAGCCAAAAGAGTTACCCTCAAGGAACAGGTTGTAGACTTCGCACCACAGCCTGTTATCACCAAGGATAACGTTACAATGAGAATCGACACAGTCGTATTCTTCCAGATCACAGATCCAAAGCTTTTCAGTTACGGCGTTGAAAACCCTATCATGGCTATCGAGAACCTGACAGCCACAACTCTTCGTAACATCATCGGTGATCTTGAACTTGACCAGACTCTTACATCAAGAGAGACGATCAACACCAAGATGAGAGCCACACTTGACGAGGCTACTGATCCTTGGGGAATCAAAGTAAACAGAGTAGAGCTCAAGAATATCATTCCTCCTGCTGCTATTCAGGATGCCATGGAGAAGCAGATGAAGGCAGAGCGTGAGAGACGTGAGCAGATTCTTCGTGCGGAAGGTGAGAAGAAGTCAGCCATCCTCATCGCAGAAGGTAATAAGCAGTCAGTAATCCTTGAGGCTGAGGCTGAGAAGGCTTCACAGATTCTTCGTGCTGAGGCCAAGAAGGAAGCAACCATCAAGGAGGCCGAAGGTCAGGCACAGGCTATACTTGCTGTACAGCAGGCAAATGCAGATGGTATCAGAGCACTGAACGAGTCAATGCCTACAAACCAGGTTATCACACTTAAGAGCCTGGAAGCATTCACAAAGGCTGCAGACGGCAAAGCTACCAAGATTATCATTCCTTCAGAGATACAGGGAATCGCAGGTCTCACCTCTTCTATCGTAGAGGTTGCAAAGAGCACTGAAGCTGCTGCCATATCAAAGAAGTAACGCACTAGATTATCACAAATAAATAAGGCAAATAAAAAAGGCGTGTATGAAAGTTCTTTGAAGAATCTTTCGTGCACGTCTTTTTTATTACTATCTGTATTTTCCTGTAATTTCTTTTTTACAATCATCTCAGTCACATATAGTGTCCTGCGACATATCTGCTCCATCATAATGATTTGGCGTCGCATACCATGAACCGCACTTTGAGCACATTGCGCTGGTTTTATCAGGATCGCATTTTTTACCACAGCTTTTGCATGTAACCTTCAATTATCCACCTCATCAGTCATTCTTGCTCACATTGTTATATTGGAAGAAATCAATCCTGTGGTCCTTGAAATAGTATTTTGCATCCCTCTCATTTACCTCGCGGAGTACCTTGCAAGGATTGCCGACAGCAACCACATTTGATGGAATATCCGTTGCAACCATACTCCCGGCTCCTATGACTGTGTTATCACCTATAGTAACCCCTGGAAGTATCGTAACTCCTGCACCTATCCAGCAGTTCTTGCCTATTGTTATAGGTGCATTGTACTGATAACCCTGTTTTCTTAGTTCCGCGTCTATCGGATGTCCCGCTGTTGCCAGAGTTACGTTTGGTCCGAACATGGTGTAGTCACCCACGTAAATATGTGTGTCATCCACCATTGTAAGGTTGAAATTCGCATATATATTGCTGCCCCAGTGAACGAATTTGCCGCCCCAGTTTGCGTGAAGTGGCGGCTCTATATAACAATTGTCTCCTATCTCCTCGAACATCTCCTTGAGCATCTGCTGACGCTTGACCATCTCTGTTGGTCTGGTCATATTGAAGTCGTACAATCTGTCCAGACATTTTATCTGCTCCCTTGCGATGTCCTCATCGCCTGGAAGATAAAGTTCACATGTGTGCATCTTTTCCATTTCTGATTTACTCATTATAAATACCTCCTGCATTATATTTTTGTCTTGATAACCCCGACACGGTGCAAATTCTTTCGTTTTCGCCATCGTGCATCATCACGTCAGAATAATTTCTTTCGTATTTACATCGTGCACATCGTCTCAGGATCACACCGGCTATATTGAACGGCAACAGGCACCACCAGACCGCACTAAAGCGTCCATGATGATGCCTGTTATATCGTCGTATATACATTATAGATGTACATACATGGCGCACACGGCACCATATATATCATTTAGTTGTACTTGTAGTAATTGATGAGACATCCGTCTGTGATGATCTGTCTCTCGTCATCTGTGAGTTCTCCAAGTCTCAGCTCTATCTCAGCAAAATCCTTGTTCACAACATATGCCTTGATGACCTCTGTCTTGTTCTTCACTGCATCCTTGATTCCTGGAATGAATACATAATCGTCATTGTCAAAGTCGAAATCCTTGTCGATGACAAATGGAAGCATACCCCAGTTGATAAGATTTGATCTGTATCTCTTAGTCGCATATTCCTTTGCAATGTTTGCCCATCCGCCGAGGACCTTCTGGCATGATGCAGCCTGCTCACGGGCTGAACCGTCGCCTGGCTTAACAGCATATATAGTGCTTCCAACACCTGTATTGCTTCCGCATACATCCTCAAACTTCTCCTTGATCGCATGCATAACTTCCTTGACCTCAGGGAATGCCTTGCCCATACATTCTCCTGCCTCACGAACCTTCTCTACAGCCTGGATAGCCTTTGCTCTTCCAACGTACTCAGGATCCTTTCTTGACAGAGTGAACTCTGCAAGGCCAAGAGGATTTGATCTGTATGATGAAGTCTCTCCCGATGGGATAAGCTCATCTGTGGTTGTTACAGGATCATGTATAACTGATGCCACTTTAAGGAGAAGGTTATCTGTAAGAGAAACCATCTCCGGCCAGTCCTTGATGTTAGGACCAAACTTGATCTCAACTGATGGATCAGCCTTGCCGACACCATTGTATACTCTTCTGTCATATATAGCTTTGTCGAAGAAATACTTTGGATGTGTGTACTCTATATCAGCAAGGTCTGTCGCTGATGTCAGGTATCCCTTGTTGGCTGCTGTTGCCGCGATAGAACGGGCATCCATAAGTGCCACAGATGATATCTGACCATTCTGTATCTTTGAACCCTCTCTGTTAGGGAAGTTTCTTGTTGAATGTCTGATTGAGAATGCGTTGTTTGCAGGTGTGTCACCAGCACCAAAGCAAGGTCCACAGAACGCTGTCTTGACGATGGATCCTGTCTCAATGAGATCAGCCAGAACACCGTTCTTTGCGAGCTGCATATATATAGGTGTACTTGCAGGATATACTGAAAGTGTGAACTCATCTGCACCTATACTCTTGCCTCTAAGAATATCTGCTGCGTCACAGATATTCTCATATCCACCACCTGCGCATCCGGCGATTATTCCCTGCTCTACATACAGTTTACCATCTCTTACCTTATCCTTGAGTGTGAAGTCGACCTTACCGTCAAGGCTTACAAGTGCGCGCTTCTCAACATCATCAAGTATATCCATGAGGTTGGCATTCAGCTCATCGATGGTGTACGTGTTGCTTGGGTGGAATGGCATAGCTATCATCGGCTTAACTGTTGACAGGTCAACATACACAACCCCGTCATAGTAAGCCACATCTCCAGGATTCATCTCCTTGTATGCCTCACTTCTGCCGTGGATATCATACCAATCCTTTATCTTGTCATCTGTCTTCCATATGGATGACAGACAGGTCGTCTCTGTTGTCATTACATCGATACCGATACGGAAATCTGCTGAAAGCTTATCAACTCCAGGACCAACAAACTCCATAACCTTATTCTTGACATATCCGCATCCAAATGTTGCTCCGATGATTGCAAGTGCCACATCCTGAGGACCAACACCCTTCTGTACCTCTCCGTCAAGATAGATGGCTATAACACCTGGCTTTGCAACATCATATGTCTTGCACAGAAGCTGCTTTGCAAGCTCACCGCCGCCCTCTCCTATAGCCATGGTACCAAGAGCACCGTAACGTGTATGAGAATCAGATCCGAGGATCATTGCTCCACACTCAGCAAGCATCTCACGGGCAAACTGATGTATAACAGCCTGATGAGGTGGCACATACACACCACCAAATTTCTTCGCACATGAAAGACCAAACATATGATCATCCTCATTGATGGTACCGCCTACTGCACACAGTGAATTATGACAGTTTGTAAGTACATAAGGAATAGGAAACTCCTTTAATCCTGATGCTCTGGCTGTCTGAATAATTCCTACAAATGTTATATCATGCGAAGTCATCTTGTCGAATTTGATCTTAAGATTCTCCATATTGTCAGATGTGTTATGCTTCGCCAAAATTCCATAGGCAAGTGTGTTCTTTG
>URJI01000067.1 GCA_900548215.1 uncultured Coprococcus sp.
TGCTGGACCAGATCATGGACTCGTCACCAGCCACCTATCCAGAACACAATATGTGCATAAATGTACAGCCGACATTTGAAAAATTCTTCACCCCTTCTATGCTTGACAAGTATATGTATGATACTCCTTACCGTGATATTTTGAAGACCAAACTCTTAGCAAGGATAAAACAGCTCGAGTCTGAAAATCACACTGTCCTGTTCACATATGAGGGACTGGAATTGTTCTCCAGATATGGCAAAGTTATAAGTTTTCCCGATAATCTCGCTGCGAGAACAGACGTTGCAGACCGGATAACCATATTAAACCGCATCATAGAATCCAACACCAACGCAGAAGACTATACATTTCTTCTTATCGACAGGAATAAACTCCGCACGTCACTGAACCTGACCATATCATTTGCACCGCCCATGACAACATACATCATGCTCACCAGGAATGACGGCAATACGATATGTATTCCGCTGTGCGAATACTCCATCTGCAGTTCAATCATGGATTTCGTTCAGATGCTTCCTCAGTATGACATGATCTTGTCTGTGGAAGATACAAACCGTATATTGCAAAACCATATAGACGAACTGAGCCAGCAGCTGTGACATCTACACAGCCGCCAGCCCGGTATCTTCTGTCTCTTTACTGTTATCATTCTGACTCGGAATAAACAATCTTATCTGATCTTCTTCGTCCTCACGGATCGTCTGGACCACACCGTAATGCATGCTGACTATATCCCTGACAAACTCTATATTTCTTCTTGAAAACCTTTTCTTCTCTGCGCCATGATACGCAAGCACGATTATCATCATACCTCTTCTCATTCGCCAATCCAGCATGATCCAGGCATCAGACCTGTGTCCGCCTGTCACCCTGGCAAATACGCCCTCCATGAGATACTCCACGATGGCTGCCGCATCCTGCATAGATATCGGAAGCAGTTCAAATGGTTCCAGCACCGCAGAGAAACCGACTCCCGCCGTCTTCGCCTTCTCGCTGTATTCATAAAGCAGAGAATCCACCGCCAGACATCCGCTCAGAGAGAACTCATATCTGTCCCTGGCTCCTGCCTCCAGATTATTCACATACTCGGCATATATCTTATCCCTGTCGGATACGTCTCTGAACATATTCGTTCTGCTGTACAAAATCTTCAGCTCATCATTTGACCTTGCAAGATCCCTATAGTGATTATAGTTGTCATCTGCCAGTTTCTCTATAAGCGCCCTTCTGTTCATGACACGTTTCTTCTCAGCCCTGTTGTATATATAAGCTATAAGATTGAGAACCAGCAGCCATATAATCGTAAATGTTATCCAGAATGCAACCAGAAGCATACGGTTGTCAGCATACACCAATCTTTTCTCATCTACGATTTCATGGCCAACCGAGCTCAAAAAACCAACTAATGTCAAGAGTATAAGCGACATGGTTCTGTATACATTTGCACCGGATAGAACCTCAGGCTTCATAAGCTTTCTAAACCCATGAGCCACCAGATATGTCTCAACTGCTTTTACCGATGTCATCAACACATAAGCCAAAAGATTCACCTGACCAGCCCTGACAAGCATGACTTCGAAAGCAGCAGCAAAACTTGGAATAATCGCAGTTTCGATAGCCATCAGTAGATTGGCACACTGCATAACTATATAAAATATAAGGAAATTTTTCCAGATTATACCCTTGCAATATATTCCAACCAATATAAAATGCCCCAGTAGCTCCAATATAGTTGCGGCAAACTTCCCAGCCACACCAAATCTCTGGATCAGGAGCACACATGTCTCCAGTCCAAATATGACAAGCAGGAGACTGAGGCGTATCCATATCCCATCTCTTTTAAATGGTATAGACCACGTTGCACAAAATATCAGTAAAGTAGCCATAAACACAAGTCCAAATTCAGCAGAGTTCATACAGATACCTCCTTTACGTTTTGACCTTTTTCAATCCGGAAGTCTTTGACTGCAGAGCGAATTCTACACAAAAAAATCCGGGGTACTCCCGCTTTATTATCCAATTTCCGTATTTGGTATAAAGACCTGCACAGTATCCCTGGTCTGGGTTAGCACACCGGAATGGTTTTCTGTCATTTCGCGGACAAGCCTTATGCACCGGCGGTCTTCTCTGCTGCGGTTTAGCTGGCTTGCGTTGCCCTCCACCATCAGGAGCATCATGCCGTTTCTAAATCGCAGTTTTACTGACATCCACCTGCTATTTTGCTCTTCACATACGGCATTGTACATGGCCCGCATCAGGTATTCAAATATTGATATCAGCTCCACCTCACTTACAGGGATATTCAGCAGTGGTTCCACAACTGCGTCAAACTGCACGCCATGCTTTGCCGCATCTCTGCTGTATCTGCACAACAGGGCATCCACGGTCATATTTCCGCTCAGTGGGAATCCGCTGAGTTCCTGGCCATACTTTCTAAGTTTTTCAGCATATTTTCTCACAGCCTGTGCACTATGGTTTTTCCCAAGTTCCTGAAGTTCACGGTTCTCATTTGCCAACTTCTGATAGTGATCATAGTTTTCCGCAGCCAGACTTTCAAGCAGAGCCTTTTCTCTCTGGATTCTCTTTCTTTCTGATCTATTATATACTCCTGCGGCCACGTTCAATGTGAGCACCAGACCTACTGTCATGAAAAGCTGACTGAGTATACCTATCAGAGTACCTTTATCCGTTACAAGTTTGAGGTAATTGCTGAAATTTATCCTGAAATAATACTCTGCCACATTTCCAATTACAAGCACTATATCAATTGTCTTATAAAGCCGTTCCCTGTCATACACCTCGGGATGCAGCAATCGTCTGAACAGACATCCCATAGGAATCGTCATGAGAACCGATGCGACCGTCGCTATGGCGATTCCCTGTACATTACTATAATTTCCAAGAGCGGCATCAGCCATAGTCTGGGCACACGATTTGAATATCAGAGTTACAAGTACCGTACCAACATTGCAGCATTGGGCAGTCAGGAAAAGTATAAGATAGTTTTTCCATATGATTCCCTTGGTAAACAGTCCTATAGTCACAAATGAAAATGATATGTCTAGCAATGGTGCAAAGAGAAGACCCACGCCCCCGATCTCTTTCATGTGCTGAACACACACATAAAACCCAAGATTCAGCGCAAACATAACGACTACACTTATCTTTTTCCTTTTATATGGCAATGACGAAAGCACAGCCGCACAGACTATGAGTGCACTTCCAATCTCCGCAACGACTTTCGCCCAATCAATACCACCTGTCATCATATCCTCCATTTTCTGTTGCAATAAACATATGTTTACAATGGGATTCTGATCTCCGTCCGAAACATATCCCGCTCATCCCGCATATATATTTCCCCATTATATTTGCGTACTATGTCGCATATTATTGCCACGCCATATCCATGATTTGCCTTATCTGACTTGCTGGTCTTCATGTCATCCACATCCATATGCTCAGTTTCTGACTTGCTGTTCTCAACCTCTATCAACAACCAGGTACCCAAGGGGCCAGAGGGGTCAGGCCCCTTGGGTAATCTCTTGCTTGGAATCGGCATAAAATCAGGCTTTTTGGCCACTAAGGGGTCAGGCCCCTTGTTTAGCAGCTTAATTGATATGTCAATTCTGAGAGGGGCCTGACCCCCATTCTTTCTGCATCTCTCACAGGATTCCCTGGCATTGTCCAGGAGATTTGCAAATAAGCTGACTATCTCTTTATCCGAAAGTTCTATGCCAAGTCCATCTAGGGCATTTATGTCCATAACTATACCGCCAGCCTCAGCGTCGCTGTACTCCTGGGTCAGAACTGAATCCAGCACAATATTTCCAGTGTATTTTGTTATACCGGTTCCCCCAGCAGCCATTGCCATGACCCGCTCCTGCTTCTTCAGGTCATGTCGTATGTGCCTGTAATTCCGGCTTTCATCCACGATGCGCATGTACTGCTCATCATCATCGCTGATTGTCTGTTCAAGTTCCTTGTACTGCCTCTCTAGCTGTCTCCGTCTTCTTAAAAGAACCAGTTGTATAGCACTCATCACCAAAAGCAGGAGCAAGGCGGCCGCCGCTATGATCCATATGTTATCTCCACGCATATCCTATTTACCATATGCCTCATGCCAAGACATATGATGTCCTCCCATCCCTGTAAAAATAAAGAGACCGGACTTTCAAAGTACGATCTCTTTTTCCTTCTATACGAATTATTATTACAGGCTCATTCCGCCATCTACTTTGATGACCTGTCCTGTTATGTATGATGCCTTGTCTGATGCAAGGAATGCCGCTGTCTCAGCGATATCTGAAACCTCACCGAGTCTCTTGACTGTGATATGGTCAAGCATAGCCTCCTTTGCCTTGTCTGAGAGTGCATCTGTCATATCTGTCTTGATAAATCCCGGAGCGATCGCATTTGCTGTGATCCCACGGCTTCCAAGCTCCTTGGCGATGGACTTGGTGATACCGATGACACCGGCCTTGGACGCTGCATAGTTCACCTGACCTGCATTTCCCTCAACACCAACTACAGATGACATATTGATGATACGTCCATACTTCTGCTTCATCATGGTTCTGTACACATGCTTGATACAGTTGAATGTACCCTTGAGGTTGATATTGATAACATCATCGAAATCAGCCTCCTTCATGCCAAGCACAAGATTGTCTCTTGTGATTCCCGCATTGTTCACGAGAATGTCTATTCTTCCATATGTAGCGACTGCAAACTTCATGAGAGCCTCAGCCTCAGCGAAATCTGCCACATTTGCCTTGAATGCCACAGCCTCTCCGCCTGCTGCCTTGATCTCCTCAACCAGGCTGTTTGCACGCTCCTCTGATCCGTTGAAGTTTACTACTACCTTTGCGCCATATCCGGCAAATGTCTTTGCTATCTCACGTCCGATACCTCTTCCGGCACCTGTTACCACTGCTACCTTGTCCTTAAGCATTCAGTTCCTCCAATTTCACTAAATCGTCTACAGTTGCAATATTTATACTCTTTACCTCTCTGTTGATCTTCTTCATGAAGCCTGTGAGAGTCTTACCCGGGCCAACCTCGATAAATGTGTCAACGCCGTCAGCTATCATGTTCTCTATTGTCTGCTGCCATCTTACTGATGAGTACACCTGTCTCTTCAGGAGCTCCTTAACCTTTGCTGCGTCTGTGATCTCCTCCGCATCTGCGTTGCAGTAGTAAGGTACAAAATCATCTGCTATTTTGATATCCTGAAGGAAGTCGTAAAGCTTCTCACCTGCAGGCACAAGCATCTGTGAGTGGAATGGACCACTTACGTTAAGTGGGATAACTCTCTTTGCACCGGCCTCAGACAGTGCTGCAGATGCAGCTTTAACCGCCTCTGCCTCACCTGATATAACGATCTGTCCAGGGCAGTTGTAATTGGCTATCTGCACCTTGCCCGGGGTATTCTCGCATATCTCTGCGATCTTATCTGCGTCCATAGCTATAACTGCTGCCATTCCGCCCATTCCAAGAGGTACTTCATTCTGCATAAGTATTCCCCTTCTTCTAACTGTCTTTATACCATCCTCAAGTGTCATAGCACCTGCTGCTACGAGAGCACTGTACTCGCCAAGAGAAAGTCCTGCAAATACATCAGCTTTGAGTCCTGCATTCTTCAGATGCTCATATATAGCAACCTCTGCAGCAACCATCGCAGGCTGTGTATACTCTGTCTTATTGATGTCATCATTCTCCTCAAAGCAAATCTTTTTAAGTTCAATGTCCAGAGCCTCTTCAGCCACATCAAACACCTTTCTGCTGTCCTCAAAGTTATCATAAAAATCCTTAGCCATGCCCACATACTGAGCACCCTGACCTGGGAATATAACCGCTATCTTGCTCATTTCTTCTTTTACCACCTTATGCTATATTTGTGCTGCCACCAGCACCAACTATTATAAAACAGCGCAGAATAAAGCGCAAGTGCAGATATGTCACAATCCCCTCTGGGGTCAGACCCCACCGCAGGCAGAGGTGCCTGACCCCATCTCTGGCAAAGTGCCTGACCCCGCCGCAGGCAGAGGTGCCTGACCCCATCTCAGACAAAGGGGCCTGACCCCGTCTCTGGCAAAGTGCCTGACCCCGCCTCTGACAAAGTGCCTGACCCCGTCTCTGACAAAGTGCCTGACCCCATCTCTGGCAAGGGGCCTGACCCCACCTCTGACAAAGGGGCCTGACCCCGCCGCAGGCCCCGCACCTCGGGCATAAAAAAAAGCACATGCCGCAAAGGCATCTGCCATAAAAAATCATTCTTTGAATTCATATATAGCTCTGGATGGTCAGTCAGGACAGTCTGTCCTGGCTGGCTTACCAAAGTTATGTCATGTCCGATACACGACAACTTTGAATAACAAATGTATTCAAATACAGTCCAATCTGTTCAGTTAGCAATATTACTAATAATAATTACTCCTCAACACCCTTGCTCTTAAGGTAGTTAAGTACATCCTCAAATGTAGCAACATCATCAAGCTCCTCAGCAGGGATCTCAACGTCGAACTCATCCTCAAGCTTCATAACAATCTCATAAAGATCAAGTGAATCAACACCAAGATCATCCTTGAAGTTTGTGTCAAGCTTCATCTCGTCCTGTGAAACGCCTAACTGCTCCTCGAATATCGCCTTAACCTTATCAAACATGTTCAAATTCCTCCTAAATTATAGTAAATGTTACCATTATCCTCACGGACGCTTATACTATAACCTAAGGCTACAGTAAAGTCAACACGAAGATATGTATTAAATTCAAGACATTGCAATGCGTTATTTTTCATCAGCATCTGTCTTTATTGAACCTGTCTCATATATAAATTTAACTGTGCTTGTAGTTCCATCCAGCGTTCCTCCAAATGACGTATACTTTGTATCATCTGAGAACAAAGCCTCGATGTAATCTATATCTTCCTGATAATTTCCAGCAAACAACTTGGTAATCTTCTTGATACCATCTTCATTGAACTGCTTCATTCCATCGCTCAGTGTCTTTGATCCAGATACAAGTTCTTCTGCTCCACTATCCAAAGTCTTTGAGCCCTCGTTGAGCTGTGCTGCTCCACTGCTGAGAGTCTTTGCTCCGGTTGCGATCTGACCTGCGCTGCTGTCAAGTGTGCTTGTGGCTGTCTTGAGCTGTCCACTGCCTGTTGCAAGTGTCAGGCTTCCCTGATACAGAGTGTTCATATTTGTGGATATGGTTGCCGCACCATCACTCAAAGTCTTTGACCCTTTCTTAAGCTCGGCTGCTCCCGTTGCAAGTGAGCCAAGGCCTGTTGAAATACTCTTGGTACCAGTGTAGAGCTTTCCAATTCCTGTTGAAAGATCGGATGCTCCTGTTGCTGCTGTGCCGAGGCCTGCAGAGAGTGCTGCTGAACCATCCTTCAGTGCTGCTGCTCCATCCTTCACTGCTGCTGCTCCATCTGTCAAATCCTTGATATCTTTCAGGTTATCTGCCGAATTAAGTTTCGACTTTATGTTGTCTATGGCATCAAGTGCTCCCTGCGCCTGTGCAAGGGCTGTGTACTGTGTCATCATGGTATCGTAACTTCCTGCACCCTTTGCTGCATCAAGAGCATCTCTTCCCATTGCCAGAGCAGGTGAAAGCTGGTCCATAAGGCCTTGTATCTCTGCCGCACTTGATACTCCCGCTTCGCTGTATACAGACTGTGACGCAGTATCAGGAAGCGCTGTCAGAGTTGATATCAGGGCTCCTATACCTGTATTTAAAGAATCCGCTCCTGTTGCAAGATCAGCAGCTCCTGTTGCAAGAGTCTGTGAGCTTGTAGAAAGAGTATTAAGTCCTGTAGAAAGATTCTTTGCCCCCTTTACTGCTCCATCACTCGTCTTTCCATCGCCCTCAAATCCAACAAGCAGTGCGCCTGCACCTGTATTCAGTTTGTCTGCGCCACTCTTAAGAGTACCCACACTTGTATCAAGAGTTGATGCCCCTGTTGCAAGAGTAGCCGCTCCATCCTTTAACGCCGCCGATCCTGTCTTTATAGAATTAATACCCTCATCCAGAGTTCCCATAGCGCTTGATATCTGACTTGTTCCTGCTGCGAGCTGACTTGTGTATGTCTCAAGTGAAGCGGCTCCATCTGCAAGAGTTGAAGCTCCTGTCTTAAGCGAATAAGTACCGTCCTTCAGAGTCTCAAGACCATTTGTGATCTTGCCCGAGCCTTCCTCGAGCTGGTCTGCTGAGTCACCCAGCTTATCTGCACTGCTTGAAAGCTCACTGATATCCGCTTTGTCCTTAACCTCATCTATAGCATCATCTGCATCTGAGCCAAGAAGATCACTTGCTGCAACCGTCATAGTCATAGCAAGCTCAAAATCAGTAACATCCGCAGATACCTCTACATAATCAGGTACATCTATATTGTCAAGAGCTGTCTGAATCTTGCTGTCATTTATGCCATCCTCCAGGCACTGCTTGAAGCCAGGAACCGCATATCCGACTACTATCTGGTTGCTTCCCTCTGATATGACCTTGCCATTCTCAACCTGAACATTTGAGAATTTGTCAACAGGAAGTATCATTCCTGACAGCATGACAAATGGTGAGATAACCTCATTGTTCTTGCCATTTATACTCATCGTCTGCTTTGTATTGTTTGTATAGTCAAATCTTATTGTCACCTTACCACTCTTGCCGGCAAGCTCTGATGGCTCTATCTCTTCGCCGTCCAGCTTGTATGTGATCTTCACATCCACAGGAAGCTGTTCGTTCGACTTGCCCTGATAGTAGATATCCTTACCCTCTGCATTCCATGTGATAGTGCCATCACCGTTGTCTGTATATCCCTCATAGCCCTTCACATTCTCTATATCAGTGAGATTTGTCTTGTCGTTCAGTCCCGCAGAACCGTCAGCATTCTTAAGCCATGTGCTGACTGTAACATCATTTGCATCACCATTTGCATCTGCGAGTACATACACTGTCTCCTCTTTATCTGCATCTGTTGAATCTGAAGCAGAAACCTGTGATGTAAGTGCATCCTGAAGCGTATCTGCAGCACTCTCGGCTGTTGTCTCTTCCTTATCTGAAGAAGCACTGTCATTTGTTGTGTCTCCACAACCTGTTGCCAAACTTGCCATCATAGCGGCCGATAATGCCACGCATATATATTTCTTCCATTTGATCATACTTATTACCTCTTTCTATACTATGTCACCGGCTAAATCCGGTGACGATATGTGATAAGCGGGAATCCTTTATCGGATTCTACGAACTCGTAGTTACATATATCTGTGACTGCTATGCCTGTGGGGCTGCAGCCTGGTCACTGCCATCCCGGGATGACGGACCATCCATCAAGTTCTTCCTGTACCTGAACATGATGACCTTGTCAAATAGCATCAATGCTGACGGAAGCATCAGTATAACTGAGCACATACTTATGAGCGCTCCACGTGCCATAAGTGTACACAACGCACTAATCATGTCTATGTCTGAGTAGAGACCTACTCCAAATGTAGCAGCGAAGAATGAAAGTGCACTGACTACTATGGACTGTACCGACTCCTGACATGCGGTTGCAACAGCATCAAACTTTCTGTATCCGCCAAGTCTGTTTCTCTTATATTTGGTGGTCATCAGTATGGCATAATCAACCGTTGCACCAAGCTGGATAGTACCGATGACTATCGAAGCTATGAATGGTATCTCAGTTCCCGTAAAGCAAGGAATACCCATGTTGATAAATATCGCAAACTCTATGACGGCAACAAGCACTATAGGAAGTGATATTGAGCCAAATACACAGAGGATGATGATAAATATCGCACCTATCGATACCGTGCTGACTGATGCGAAGTCCTTATCTGTTATATTGATAAGATCCTTTGTACAAGGAGCCTCACCGACCAGCATGTTCTTCTCATTGTATGAGTCGATCGTATTGTCGATCTCAGTACACTGGTTGTTGACCTCATCCGATGCAACCTCATACTCAGAGCCAACGAGTATCAACTGCCAATCATCGCTCTTGAGCGCCTCAGTGACCTCAGACGGAATGAAGTTTGATGGGATTCCGGCACCTATGATGCTGTCGAGTCCGAGACAGAATTTAACTCCATCTATGCTCTCGATATCCGTCATCATGTTTCGTGTATCTTTGTCACTCTGGTCATTTGTGACAAGTATCATATGTGTTGAATTCATATTGAACGCCTCAGCCAGCTCTTTATTGGCCTGCACGCTCTCCAGACTGTCCGGAAGCGATGAATCAAGTTTGTAATAAACCTTTGTATGATTATATCCGTATATCGCAGGGATCAGTATGATCACGAACAATACAAGGAATATTCTGTAATGCTTTGCTATGAATTTACCCACACCCTTGAACTCAGGAAGGATAACTTTATGGGTCGTCTTCTCTATAGCCTTGTCAAATACAAGGATAAGAGATGGAAGGATAGTTACACATGCGATAACTCCGAGTACAACACCCTTTGCCATGACGATACCAAGGTCAAGTCCAAGTGTGAAGCTCATGAAGCACAGTGCCACGAAACCGGCAACTGTAGTTATAGAACTTCCCACGACTGATGATACAGTCTCAGCAATGGCATGTGCCATAGCCTCTTTCTTGTCAGTGTATTCCTTCTGCTGTGCCTTGTAGCTGTGCCACAGGAAAATGGAGTAATCCATCGTAACTCCAAGCTGCAGAACCGCAGCCAGCGCCTTTGTTATGTATGATACCTGACCCATAAATATATTCGAACCCAGGTTGTATACAATGGCCATTCCTATACTTGCAAGGAAGAGAACCGGTATCATGATGGAATCCATCGTGATTGCCAGTATGATGCTGCTTAATATAACCGCTATCAACACATATATCGGAGTCTCTTTCTCAGACAACTTCTTTGTATCGACGACAACTGCTGACATACCTGAAAGAAAACACTGCTTATTCGATATCTTTCTGATCTCCTCTATGGCATCCATTGTTTCGTCTGCCGAGGTAGTATCATCAAATATGATGGCCATCATCGTGGCATCTTTCTCATCATTATTGAATGCGTCGTACAGGCTGTCTGGAAGCATACTCTTTGGGACTGACAGATCCGCAAAACTGTCATACCATATAACCTTTGACACATGGTCAACATTTTCAATCTTCTCTTTCAGTGCAGAGATATCTTTGTCTTCCATTCCCTCCACCACATACAGTGAGAACGCCCCTGTACCAAACTGGTCAACCAGTATATCCTGACCCTCCATGGTCTCGATATCTTTCGGAAGATATGACAGAATATCGTAGTTTACCCTGGTCTTGATATAGCCGTATGCCGCTGGTATGAGAAGAACGAAGCTGAGAATCAGTATTACAACTCTCGCACTTACTATCTTTTCTCCTAGTTTTAACATAACTTCAACATCTCCTTTTTCTATTCTGTGGTGGATTATACAACCTGTTTTTTTCTAAATAAACTACCCAAAATACGAAAACGTTTACATTTTGTTACAAATATGCTAATCTGTAACAAACGTATGAACACATATTCAAAATTGGAACATATGAAATAAAATCCGATAAACACAATTATTTGAGAATTGTTTAAGAATATCCATATAAAGACTAAAAACAGGAGGTTTAAAAAGTGGCCAATTCAAGCGAAGAAAGGACCGAAGACAGAATTATAAAAAGTTTCAAAAAACTTGTAAATGAAAATTCTTTTGACAAAGTTACAGTAACCATGATAGCCGAGGACGCCGGCATATCAAGGCCTATATTCTATAGATACTTCAAAGATAAATACGAACTAATGGACTATATGCTATATAATGAAGTGACCAAGGAACTGGAGGTCCTTCTGGAGCACAACATGATACTTGAAGCAATCAAGTATCTCTTCACACATATTATCAATGAGGCAAAGCTGTACAGAAAGCTCTTCGAGACAACGGGGCAGAACAGCTTTGAACAGGTGATGATAGAACAGTTTACAAACTTTTTCAATGAACACCTTAAGATCTTCGACACCGATCTTCTGCCGGACAACCCGATGTTATCCCCTCTCATCATATGTAAATATCTGGTCATGGGATTAACCGTTGCCATAAAAGGTTATCTGAACAGCCCGGAGATCACAAACATAAATGTGGATCAGGCTGTCGAGACATATTATTTTCTTGTATCACATTCCATATTTGACCTGACAAAGGAGGACTTCAGGCCAAAACTCTTCCCCCTGGACCGCAACTACATAACACTCCCCCCAAGGAGTTAAAAAAACAGGATCATCCGCAGCACACGGATGATCCTGTTTTTATATCAATGCATTGCTATGCTCTCACCAATATCATGGCGCTCATCTTTGGAGCCTTGATTGTAAGCACGTTATGCTCTACCATAAAATCCTGAGTCTCTAAGGTATAACCCTCTTCGTTTGTCAGCATCACTCTTCTGAGTATAGAGTGGTTGTACACTCCTATCTGACGGATATGAAGTTTCAGATCAACATCCTCATAGTTGGTGTTCATGATGACAACCACCTGCTTGTTGTCTGTAAATCTTCCATAACAGAGTATCTTGTGTCCACCGTGGAGATATAATACCGAACCTGACTTAAGTGCCTCATATGACTTGTGTATATTTATAATGTCCTTGTGAAACTGTATGAGCTCTTTGTCCTCATGTCCCCATGGATAAGTTCTTCTATTGTCAGGATCCGTCCATCCGCACACACCGGCTTCATCTCCATAGTAAATAGTAGGAGCGCCCGGCCACGTCATCTGGAATACAACAGCCTGTCTGAATATTCCCTTATCCACACCCTGATCAGCGGCGTCTGCCCCCATAGTGTGAAGTCTTCCGACCTTTCTGTTGGTTCTCGTAAGGAATCTGGAATGGTCGTGGTTTGACAGCTCATTCATGGACACATCAATAGATGGCCTCAGGAATCTGGACATATGATAATTCATCGCACCCTTAAACGCATCGTAGTTACCCAGCAGGTCTCCACGGAACTCGTCGCTGTGCTTCTCAACACCGCAGAGGAACCATGTGATAGGCTCCATGAACGCATCGTAGTTCATAACTGTATCCCATTGATCGCCCTTCAGCCAGCTCTTCGGATCGCCATAATGCTCTGCCAGAATAATGGCATTCGGATTAGCCTCTTTTACATTTCTCCTGAACTCCCGCCAGAACTGGTGATTGTACTCAGGGGAATGCCCCAGATCCGCAGCCACATCAAGTCTCCATCCATCTGCATTGTATGGAGGTGACACCCATTTTCTCGCGATCTTCATGATATACTCAACCAGCTTCGGAGAATCCTCATAGTTGAGCTTTGGCAGAGTATCATGCCCCCACCAGCCATCATACGTCGTATTATATGGCCATGCATTCTCATTATAAAACTTGAAGAAGGTGTTGTAAGGGCTGTCCTTTGATACAAATGCACCCTTCTCATAGCCCTCCTGATTCTCATATATACACTCTCTGTCCATCCATTTGTTGAATGAACCGCAGTGGTTGAACACGCCATCTAAGATGACCTTCATTCCGCGCTTGTGTATCTCCTCCACCAGCTCGGCGAAGAACTGATTGCTGGCCTCGAGATTCTTCTTATTCGTAACTCTGTTTATATATCTTGATGACTGCTTGTTCTCAAGGCATCCCGGAGGAAGGCAGTCTCCTTCATCGTCAACGATCCTTCCAAAATGTGGATCGACGTAATCATAATCCTGTATGTCATACTTGTGATTTGAAGGGGATACAAATATAGGATTCAGATATATGACGTCGACTCCCAGATCCTGCAGATAATCCAGCTTATCCATAACGCCCTGCAGGTCTCCTCCATAGAACCGGCCCACATCCATCGTACTCGGCCGCTGTTCCCAATCCTTCACCTGTACCGAACCTGAACCTATATATGAATACTCGTTATCCTGCACATCATTGGACTTGTCTCCATTGCAGAACCTGTCCACAAATATCTGGTAAAAAACCGCGCCCTTTGCCCACTCTGGTACAGTAAAGCCCGGACATATCTCGAAATCATATTCACGATCATTCTGTTTTGTAGGGCCCAGCTTATCATAAAAGCACGTAACCCTTCCCGAATGAATCTCAAAATGATATCTGATAAACTCAAGTCCCGCAGGAATAGTTGCCGTATAAAAATCAAATATCCTGTTGGAGCTCTCCTTTGTCATCGCCACTTTCTCTTCATTATATATAAGGTAGACCGAATCCACATTGTCCGCAGTCGTTCTGAATCTGACCTTCACTTCCTGATCCACACCAGGCTCCTGAGGGCTGACATAATACTTACTTCCATCAGCAAACAATCCACCCTTATTCAAAACAGGTCTTACACTATACACATAATCATGTATCTTCTGTCCGTTGGTTTTCTTTTCCAGCATATAATAAACTCTCCCTTACATATACACATACACATTTATTTTAATACTTTTCCTACTATTAAGCAACAACTAACCAGCATTGCTCAGTAATCAACATTTGTTTATAAACAAATAAAGAGGATAGTCACCGTACGACTATCCTCTTTGGAGAAGGTATTTTGTTACTTATGGGGTGTAGCCAAAACTATATAATGTATTGGGGGTTACAATTATTATTATATACATATCCCGGAAAAAGTCTGCCCAAACATTTTTTTATTTAGCAAATGTCATTGTGCAAAATCACAATTGATTTCCCTAATATTACCTATTTTTTACTTTTTATTGTTCACATTATCCAAAACAGCAACATATTTCTAAAAACCGCGCCTTTTCAGATCACGCACCAGATCCACATAGAATTCCCTCACGTCAAACGTATCAATGTTCTCTCTGTTGAGATCTATGACATCCCCGTGTGAGATTCCCCTGTTTCCATCTGGTTTCAGATAGATAAAATTGGCGCCCCATTTAAATGATTCATATCCAACCAGACCGTCATTCTCACCATCGAAATGCTTTACGAATGCATTTGTCGTGTTCAGTGGGAATCTGCCGCCGGATGGTTTCTTCATACACGAACCTGTACTCTGGATATATACTCCCGGTGGATCTGGGATCTCTCCGTTGAGTTTTGCACACGCTGACGCGGTAAGGTCTGTCACCGCTGCTATGAAATCTGGATTGGTTTCCCCCAGTTTCTTCAGGGCAGAGTTATATGCATCTGCAACCATCTGCTGCTGTTTTTCCGGAATCTTCCCCAGAAGATAATCTGCAAACTCACACCCTCTGTGTGGAGTGTTTATCGTTGTGAGCGATGCCACATACGGTGCCATACCAAGTTTCGATATGGCATATCTGCTGTCCAGGCCTCCCTTTGAGTGGGCGATTATATTCACCTTGCCACAGCCTGTCTCCTGGATTATCTGCTTTATCCTATCCGCGATCTCATGCCCCGAATCCGCAACTGACGCCGCTGACTGATGATTGCCATAGAATATCTTTGCGCCATTTGCCTCAAGAGCAGCAGGTATCCTTCCCCAGTAGTTCAGATATCTGAAATCCCTGAAAAATACTCCATGTACCATCAAAATTGGATATTTTGTGGCGCACACCTGATCCCGTTTCCTGTTGTTATCTATTATAAGCTTTTCATTCTCAAATACCGCCTCGTCAGATGCAAGCTTTATCAGTTTGCCAAGGACTATCAAATGTACCACAGGTATCCATCCACACAGTATTCCAATAACACGCCATTTGATTCCAAGCTGTCTCGATGATAGATATATCCTGATTATTCCAACCCAAAACGTTATCGCCAGAACGATCACAGCTGTCAGTATGTACAGCACCCAGTTCTTCCATGTCCACCCTGACACATCGACAACGCCCACTATCATAAGTATCA
>URJI01000068.1 GCA_900548215.1 uncultured Coprococcus sp.
ATGTCGCACTGGCACTTTCAATACAGAATGTTCCTGCAAAACAGATAGATGCGAGGGTCAGGGCTGTTGCAAAGGAGCTTGAGATCGAGAGTGTTCTGAAAAAGTATCCGTATCAGATGTCGGGGGGCCAGAAGCAGAGAGTCGCATCTGCAAGAGCCATCATCACTGATCCAAAGCTTGTGCTTGCAGATGAGCCTACGGGAGCACTCGATTCCAAGTCGGCAAAGCTGTTGCTTGATAGACTTAAGCATCTAAATGAGGATCTCATGACAACGATACTCATGGTAACGCACGATTCATTTACAGCCAGCTATGCAGGCAGGATTCTTTTCATCAAGGATGGCAAGGTGTTCCATGAGCTCAGAAGAGGCAGAGATACCAGAAAAGAATTCTTCAATAAGATCATAGATGTCGTGACACTGCTTGGGGGTGATCTGAATGACGCTCTTTAAGCTTTCTGCATCAAATATGAAGAAGAGTATAAAGGACTATGCCATATATTTCTTCACTCTGGTACTTGGTGTTGCAATCTTCTATGTGTTCAATGCCATAGAGACCCAGACCGCCATGCTCCAGATATCGGCTGATACAAGACAGGTCGTACAGCTCATGAGCAAGATGATCGCGGGCGTCAGCGTGTTCATCGCATTTGTGCTCGGATTCCTCATCATATATGCAAGCCGTTTCCTGATGAAGAGGCGTAACAAGGAATTTGGTCTGTATCTCATTCTTGGAATGGGAAAACGCAAGGTGTCCACAATGCTTTTCATCGAGACACTGATCATCGGACTTGTATCACTTGTGGTAGGACTTCTTGCCGGAATAGGAATCTCACAGATAACAAGTGTACTTGTTGCAAACATGTTCGATGCAGATATGTCATCATACAGCTTTGTATTCTCCGGCAGCGCATTTGCCAAGACCTGTCTGTATTTTGCAATCATATATGTGGTGGTTATAATCTTCAACACATTTATTATCAGCAAATGTAAGCTCATTGACCTTTTCCAGAATGGAAGAAAGTCTGAGAACGTCAAGATTAAGAATCCGTGGGTATCAGTTATCGTGTTCCTGATATCAGCTGTATCACTTGGATATGCTTATCATGCGGTAATTACTGATATAAATGACATGTACATGAATGATCTCTACAAGTGGATCGTGGTCGGATGCGTTGCAACGGTGCTTTTCTTCTGGTCAGTGTCCGGAATGCTCTTCAGGATCGTGTCATCCATGAAGAATGTGTACTATAAGGGACTCAATACATTTGTCGTCAGACAGATGAGCAGCCGTGTAAATACAAATGTACTTTCAATATCAGTCATCTGTCTGATGCTTTTTGTGACAATATGTGTGCTTTCATCAGCGCTTGCAGTGAAGAATTCCTTAAATGAGGGCATTGCAAAGTACGCAAGAGCGGATGTGAGTATATCGAAAACCCAGAGCAGTGATTCAATCTATTATGACGAGGACGAGATGGGTAATGACAGCGAGACAAATGATCTTTTGAAGAAACTTGAGGTGACTGATGGAAAGAGCATAGAAGATGTATATAGTGAAAATAATGTGGATCTTGGATCATACTTCTCAGATTACGTTGACGTACACACATATACATGTCCTACACTTACAATCAGAAACTATCTGGGAGATGAGGCTCTGATTGATTCTCTTGGAATAGATGTAAACGCTTTGTCTAGATTTGAGGGAACGGAGGAGATCATATCACAGTCTGACTACAACAAGGTGGCAAAGATTTATGACAAAGCGGAGATCCAGCTTGCCGATGACGAGTATGCCATCCTTGCAAATTATAGAATATTCGTTAAGATCCGTGATGAGAGACTTCAGGAGGGAAAAGAGATAGAGGTATATGGCAACAAGCTTAAACCGGTTATCTCGTATTGTATAGATGGTGATATAGAGCTTGCCACTCAGCCCCTCAACACAGGTGTGTTTATCGTGCCGGATTCAGCCATTGAAGGTGCACAGTTCGCAAAAGAGTATTTCATCGGAAAGTATGCCGATCAGGACAGGGATGTCATACAGGATAGTGATACGATCATAAGGAATGTATCAAAGAAGGATGAACTTGGCGGACTTATCACAGTAAATACCAAGGACAACGTGAAAGCAGCCAGCGTGGGAGTCGGAGCGATAGCATCATTTATAGGTATGTATATCGGACTTATATTCCTTATATCTGGAGCAGCCATCCTTGCACTCAAAGAGCTCTCAGAGAGCACAGACAACATAGAGAGATATAAGATGCTCAGAAAGCTTGGCGTGGATCAGCACATGATCAACAAGGCCCTTTTCTCGCAGATGGGACTATTCTTTGTATTCCCACTTGCTCTCGCCATAGTCCATTCGGTATTTGGAATGATGGTCAGCACGAAGATCCTTGGCACTATGGGAGCGTATGATATAGCAGGTGCTATCGGAATCACGGCTGCCATCGTGGTAATCATATATGGCGGATATTTCCTTATAACGTATCTGTGCAGCAGGAAGATTATCAGTGAGTGAGGATATAACTATTATTGAAAATAATTGCACTTTTTATTGAATGAATAACATAATTATGTTATCATCAACATACGATATAAATGTGACATGTCACATTGTCTGGGCTGGTCGTAAGACCCAGGTCCAACCTAATTAGGCGGGGAGACTCCCCGCCATTTTTTATATAGAGTTGTAATGGGGAAATTCCTCAAAGGGATACATAAAAAGTAATTTTGATGGTTAACAAATGATTATTTGTATATGGATTGGAGGAAGTCATAATGAACAAACATGTAGAAAAAGCTATGGAGATAAGAAACGAGACACCGATGGTCAATAACTGTGCGCAGACCATTCTGCGGGCTTACGCGGATGAGCTCGGAATAACAGGAGATATGGCGGCAAAGCTCAGTGCTAATTTCGGTGGTGGCATGAAGTGTGGCTTGACATGCGGTGCGATCACAGGAGGACTTATGGTACTTGGCGCTCTGGGCGTTGAAAATCCATACGTGATAAATCAGTTCAGGCGCAGGATAGCAGATAACCACAATGGCATGACCGATTGTGCCGATCTGTTAAAGGCAAATGCACAAAAGGGTGGAATCAAGAAAGTGCACTGTGATGGCATGATCAGGGAGGCTATAGAGCTTATCGATGAACTGGTAGAAAGTAATGAAGGTTGAACGTAGAGTTGGAGGAAGCTTTTATGAGAAAAAAGAGGGTTGCATTTATCTGTGTTCACAATTCCTGTAGGAGTCAGATTGCCGAGGCTCTCGGGAAATATCTGGCATACGATGTATTTGAAAGCTATTCGGCGGGAACGGAGACGAAGCCACAGATCAATCAGGATGCAGTTCGGATCATGAAGGAATTATATGGGATAGATATGGAAGAAAACGGACAGTATAGCAAGCTGATCAGTGATATACCTGAATCGGATATTGTGATTTCTATGGGATGTAATGTCGGATGTCCGTTTATCGGAAGACCATTTGATGACAACTGGGGACTGGAAGATCCGACTGGCTGTGATGATGAGACATTTAAGAAAGTAATAAAAGAAATCGAAAATAATATATTGAAGTTGAAGAAACAAATTGGAGGAGACGCGCCATTGGAATAAAGATAAGATATTTTAATGGAGAACTTTCAGTTGAGGTGAAATATATGATGACAATAAGAGAAAAAGCTGAATACATCATAAGGGATATAAAACGGGAACAGGGAACAAATCCTGTCACTATATTTAGAAATATTGCTGCCAAAGACTATGTGAGTATGCATGGCCCGGAGCACCATATACTTGACGGTGCAAGTCTGCTGGTGGCATATAAAAATGCAGGTGGGAACATAGACATTGATGTTGCTCTGGATAAACTCATGTCCGAGGGGTTGCGCATGCCGGGGGCGATGTGTGGCTTATGGGGAATTTGCGGTGCTATAACATCCATAGGTGCGGCACTTGCCATAATTGACGGCACTGGACCACTATCCGCTGATGGCACATGGGGAGATCACATGCAGTATACATCAGCGGCCATTGGTGAGCTTGGAACTATAAATGGTCCGAGATGCTGCAAACGGGATGCTATGATAGCATTCAAGAATGGAATAGAGTATGTGAACAGCCATTATGGTATGGCGTTACAGTATGAGCATAGGCAATGTGAGTATAGTGATATGAATGCGCAGTGCATTGGGGAGAGATGCCCATTCTTTATTTAGGCTCAGAAGGTAAAAAAACAGCGAAAAATGGAGGAGATAATACATGACATTGCAGATGAGAGACAGGGAAAATGTAGAACTTGGCGAAATGAAAAAACAGGTGTTTCTGATTCGAAAGATAACCAGAGACAAAGTTGCAGCTACAAGTGATTTCCTTGGTGTTTCAGAATCATTCGTTATCAAAGTCATGGTTTTAATTGAAGAAAATCCTGATCTTGATGATGAGGAAATTGCAGAAATGCTGGTTGATTTTTAAGAGTGAGAATATAGTAAAAAAACATAGAGAACAGAAACCTTGCAGAATATAGTGCAGGGCTTTTGTTCTCTATATTTTATGGGGAAGGCTTTGATTATGTCAATTTTTGTATCTTATTATATCACCGGGATTGCATTTTAAAACAAAGCATATTGTTAATAGCTCTGGCGAGTGCATTTCTTGTGATGTTTTATTTTTGCAGCAAAATGTATTGATTTTGCAATGAATGCGGCTTGACATGCGGTGCGATCACAGGAGAACTTATGGTGCTTGGCGCTCTTGGTGTTGAGAAGCCTTATGTCATAAATCAGTTCAGGCGAAGGATAGCAGATAACCACAATGGCATTCCTCTGTGTTGCCGGGAGTTACTTAATCGCAGGGCGAAGTTATAAGTAATTAGTATTGACACAGCAATAAACTCCTTTATAATAAATATTACAAACGTAATATTTATTATAAAGGAGTTTTAATATGATGAGCTTATATTTTTTTATCTCGAAATACTACATATGTAATATATACAAGAAGTTATATTGTATGCTACTTTTGGTTGGCATAGCCATATTGTTATGCAGTTGTTCCAATAAAAATGCAGTGGCAGACGCAGAGCGGACAGTTATTGATTTTAGTATATCTGATGAAAATCAGTTTATTGCAGACTTGGATGATATATATTCATCCTGTCAGGATATGAAATGCAAGACCGAGGAAGAAAAACTGAATCAGACTAGGACCGTAATAGAATCGATGGGAAGTAAGGGGTACATAGCTGTGGATGTGGAGAATCAGATCAATATGGCAAATGCAGAGAATGCGGAGATGTTTTTATCAGAGGTGGCTGAAAACAGAGATGCGGGATGTACAATACTGCAGGTCATGTATGATAAGTCCTTTGTAAGGTTTGATTTTAAATCAGGCGGTAACAATGTTATGATAACCAGGCGATTCTATGTGTGGGATAATAACAGTTTTGTCGAGAAAAATGAAGAAAACTATAAGGCCTATACATGGAAATACACAGACGGATATCTATTTTTTGAGAGGTACAGGATGGGAGGATATGACGGAGATTCTGCGTATACGGCATTACGAGTTGAGCCCCTGGATGAGAAGTTAAGGGTACTTAACAGAAAGTATATCAAGACGATTGGATATGATTCGAATAATTTATTTACCACAAACTGGGATGAATCAGATATGAACAAAATAAATTATTATGATATCTATGAAGCACTTTACAAAATGAAATATGGTATGTCCAGTCCCTATTCGGACGAGGGGGTTACATATATGATAGAAGGGAAGTTATACGAGAAGGTGTTTCAGGAGTATTTGCCTGTGTCTACAGATGTACTTCAGCATGTCAATGTGTATGATGTGTACAGACAGATGTATCAGTACAGAACGAGGGGGATGTTTGATCACAGTGTAACACCATTGGTTCCATTTCCAGAGGTAGTGGATGCTGAGTATAATGCTGACGGAACAATAACCCTCATAGTAAATGCTGTTTCGGAGAAGGATGAGAGTGGAAGATTATTTACACATAAAGTTACAATAAAGGAGAAAGAAAATGATGGATTTGAGTATGTGTCAAATGAAGTACTGACGAGGTGCAAAGAGGGAATATATTGGTACAGAGACAGGCTTTCTGATAAAGAGTGGCAGGAGCACTATGGAGATACAGAAAAGACAATCACAATAAATCAGAATGGAAATGGTGTTGACGATAGTCTGTTATCCGATGACGAAATGGAGAATGTTAAAGTAGATATAATAGGAATATTACAGTCAGATGCTATAAGAAAGTTGTATGAGGATGAAGATATTTCGGATAATAGTGATTTAATATATGGTGCAGTAGATATCTTAGGAAGCAGTGGACTGATATGTTTTTCTGATGATACCAATATGTATAATTATCAGCTATTTCAGTCATTTTATAGAAATTATACAGATGGTGGAGGGCGTGATTACATTTGCGTATATAGGGTAAACAGGGATGCAAGCGTGACGGAGATGACATTTGTGTATGATGACAGCCGGATACAGATGATTTTCAACACAGCAAAATTCGAGAATCATGACTGGAAGTTTATAGCGACTGGCATACGGGAATTAAAAGATATGAAACTCACAGAAAAAGGCTACTTTATATATACATACTCAAATATAATAGCCCATGGTGGGCTGAAGGAGTATTTCAGAGTCAGTCCGTTGACGGATGAATGCAGGAAATTGACAAGAAAATATGTGTATGGGCTTAGTTATGTGAATTACAATATGCTTGTTATCGATTGGGATGAGTCAAATGCATCAGATATACTTGTGCCGTGTATGTTTGATGATATATACAGACTGTACACTGGTGAAAATCTGAAACCTGATGGTGGATGGATAGATGCAGACAAATATGAGTCTGTTATGTTGTCAATGTTCCCTGTCACTGTGACGGAGCTGAGGGATAATTGTGATTACAATTCAGAAAAAAATTCGTACAGATATCAGGTCATTCTAGGAAAACAGTATCCACCATTCGGAGAGGTTGTGGACTATATCTACAACGATGATGGAACTGTTTCGCTTATTGTTGATGCAGTGTGGGCTGACAAGGGATCGGACATTGCATTTAGAAATACACTTACAGTAAAACCGGAAGATGATGGTACTTTCAAATATATGTCAAATCATATAGATAAGGTGGAATGTGACATACCGGTTTATTCTGACTGATATCCATAGGCATATATTCCAAGATCACGCAGTATTGACAGTGAGATCTTCGATGCGGAAAGTCCGTCCGCTGATAAAAACTGATTGTCATTTTCAGAAAGTGATATATTCGTGGCGAAAAAGTAATCATTATCATTAGATGTAATGAATCCGACGAACCAGCCGTTTATATTTATATCATCAACTCTGCCGGTACCTGTCTTGCCATACAGACTTTTTCCATCTGAGTTTGCAATAAACATGGACTCTATGACTGTATCCACATTTGTCTTAGACAGCTTCCAATCATTATTTTTCAGGTGACATAGCAGTTCTACCTGCTCCACTGGGGATATAGTCAGAGAGGATTCCAGCCAGTAACAGTTCTGAGCTGAATTGATATTCTGATTTCCATATTCAATAAGACCGAGAAAATTTTTCGCATCTGTGTGGTCCATAGCTGCATCCAGATTGTCAAAATACCAGTTTACAGATCCGGTCATGGCAGATCGAAGTGTCTGATCTGTGTTCCAGGCATCAAAAGGGTAAGTGCTCCCATCCCAGCGCATAAATGAGTTGTTAGAAGTTATGATGCCATGTTCAAGAGCCATCACTGCGTCATATATTTTATATGTAGAATCCGGTGAAGTGCGGCATAGGGCTCTGTCCTGGTTATAGATAAACCATTTATCATTTCCCTTGTCGTACAGCACAAAACAGCCGTTGTAGTCAGAAAAGTAGCTGGATAGATCCAAGGATTCCAGATTCACCGGGGCAAAATCCTTGTATTGTGTATCATCCAGAGCATATACAGATAATGGCGCACATACAGTCATCAGCAATATGATAATGAAAAATGCATATATACATTTTCGTTTTTCTCTCTTGGTGACAGGGTTGAAATTAACAATAAGCTGAAGCCTTGTTTTAAGTAATTTTTTCCTGCTTTTGCTCTTGAATGATACCGATGATGAATTACTGGATCTGCTTGCAGCCGCACGGAGGATGGTCTGTCCATACTTCACAGCATAGCTTTGACCAAGGTACTGCAATACATCATTGTCACATGCTTTTTCTCTGTCATGTCTTGCTGTATGTAATGTGTATATAACAACAGGATTGAACCAATACAGTATGCAGAATATGCAGATAAACATATTCACGGCATTGTCTCTGCGTTTAAAATGTTGTAGTTCATGTAACAAAATATGTCTCAGGTCGGTTATTGTGTAATCGGATATGCAGTCGTTGATTTGCCGTGGAATATATATAACAGGGCGGAATACACCTACAATGACCGCTCCAGATAAAGCAGAGGAGGAATATAATTTCGGTTTGTATCTGCGCACATTGCAGAGCTCAAGGCATTCCGAATATATATTCAATATGACAGTATCGTCGGTGACTGGAACAGCAGATTTTTTCAGCTTGTATAGTGATATGCCTGACACTATTAAACGGATGGAAAATATGCAAACTCCGGCAAGCCAGATAATAAAAAGGAGCTTTGGATATATTGTAGATGTACTGTTTATAGATAAAGCAAAGTCGTTCATCCAATTTACATTCGATGAAGGGCTGGTATTGATAGGCACAGGAGTAACTGTATTTGCGGCAGAAGTACTTCTGTTAAATAATGATCGTATGAAACCTATGGCCTGGAATATAAATGAATTATTTACAGGGATAAATGGAAATACGAGAAGAAACAGCACAATATATATGGTGTTGTATCTGCCGTTACATGTTAGCTGTTTTCTGAACATAAATCGAACAAATATCAGTAGCAGCAGAGAGAAACTTATGGATATATTGCTGATAAAAAAATGTGTGAAAAATTCAGTCAAGCCTTATTTCCTCCCGGTGCCTTTTACATTTAATATGTCTTGAAGTTCCTTTATATCATCAGCACTAAGCTCATCACTATCCACAAACGCAGAAACCATGTCGGATATGTGTCCATTGAAAAACTTATTTAGAAAAGATGAGCTTTCATGTTTTCGATATTCCTCCTGACTGATGACAGGGGAGTAGACGAACATGCGGCCCTTTTTCTCATAGGAGATGGCAGACTTATCAGAAAGTCTTTTGATGAGAGTCTGGATAGTCCTAGGATTCCATGAAGTGGTCTGCAATAGTTTGTCAGTAATGTCATTTGTGCTTATAGGGGCATATTTCCATATAACCTTCATAACTTCATATTCAGCGTCGGAAATCTGGGGAATGTGTTTCATAGATTATACTCCTTTAATACTACGTTTGTAATAACAGTATAAAGATTATGGGGTGGGGTGTCAATTGTGTTTTGGAGGTTTGTTCAATGTTAGTCTGGATAGTAATAATTTTTTTGATCTGCAAGATATGAAGAAACTCTCCCAAAAGGCTTGTTTAGCAGAGTATATAATTTTCAAACACCGGGTAACATACTCATATACAGGCTAAGGAGGTATATGAGATGATATCACCAGACACAATAAAGCTGCTCAGGGAATGTGATGCCGGGATCAAGATGGGTGTTTCGTCTATTGATGAGGTGCTTGGGTATGTGCATGCGGCGAAGATGAAGAAGATACTTATAGAATGTAAGGAGGAGCACGACGCAATAAAACAGGAGATACAGAAGCTGCTGGATGAGTACCACGACGATGGCAAGGATCCAAATCCAATAGCCAAGAGCATGTCCTGGATCAAGACAAATGTGAAACTCATAGTGGATGAGTCTGACAATACCATAGCGGAGCTTATGACGGATGGCTGCAATATGGGTGTGAAGTCGCTGAATAAATATCTAAACGAATATAAGGCGGCGGATGACAGGGCGAAGGATAAGACGAAAAGACTCATAGAGCTTGAGAAGAAACTCTGCGAGCAGATGCAGCCTTTCTTGTAAAAATGCGCTGAACAAGGCGTTTTTATGAATGACTAGATACGCCAAAATAAATAGTCAGGCAGCCATAATTTTGTATGTTGACTAAAAAAGTTATATTAAATATACTTGTAAATATGAGAACCCAACATGTCTGTAGATGACGCGGATCATGTTGGGGATTTGTTGTTTTAGGGAAACAGAAAGAATTGATACAAGAAAGAGAAGATATATGAACAGGCAGGTTTACAATCCCTTTTTGCCGGTGAATGAGTACATACCGGACGGCGAGCCGCATGTATGGGGCGACAGGGTTTATCATTATGGATCTCACGATAAGGAGGGCGGTTACACGTTCTGTATGCAGGATTATGTGGTTTACTCCGCGCCGGTAAAAGATCTGACAAGCTGGCGATGCGAGGGCATTACATACAGGGCGAGCCAGGATCCGGCATACCCGGAGCTGAAGTATATGTACGCGCCAGATGTTGTGAGGGGGAATGATGGCAGATATTATCTGTATTACTGTATGGGTGGTGACTACGGTTACGGCGGATACACAGGTCCGATCAGTGTAGCTGTGTGCGATACGCCGGCGGGCAAATACGAATATCTTGGCCATGTGCAGTATAAGGACGGCACTGTGATGAAGAAGTACATTTGCTTTGATCCGGCAGCCATGAATGATGACGGAACCATCAGGATATTCTACGGAACCCAGTACGGATACGAGGAGGAGCCTGATTTCCTGACAAATGGCAGGCTGGACGATGAGGTTTCCATGTTCGGAAGAACAAAGGAGGAGATACTTGACTACAAGGACAGCATCATGGGACCGATCATGGTGGTGCTTGAGGACGATATGCTGACGGTCAAGGAAGAACCGAGGCACATCATACCTTACGCCGTGAAGGGAACATCATTTGAGGAGCATCCATTTTTCGAGGGTTCATCCATGAGAAAGGTGGGAGACAAATACTACTTTGTTTATTCTTCATGGCAGAACCATGAGCTGTGCTATGCAGTGAGCGATTATCCAGATCATGGATTTACATTTGGCGGCACTATAGTGTCAAATGGCGATGTGGGATATAAGGGAAGAAGTTTCGAGAACAAGCTGAATATGACCGGGACCACGCACGGAAGTATAGAGTGCATAGATGGTCAGTGGTACGTGTTCTATCATAGGCTCACACACAAGTCGGACTACAGCAGACAGGCCTGTGCAGAGAAAATCTATATAGATGCTGACGGACACATAGACCAGGTGGAGGTTACGAGCTGCGGTCTGAACGATGGCCCGCTTGTGGCAGATGGCTCGTATCCGGCAGTGATAGCATGTAACCTGACAAATGGACATATGCCGCATGGTTCAAACAGTATATACACGACAGAATTTCCAAATGTGACCAACAAGGGCGAGGATAGGTTTATTGCGGAGATAGAGGATGGAACACTCATAGGGTATAAGTATTTTGCGCTTGAGGGCAGCAGTACATTTGGCGTGAATGTCAGATATGAGACGGATGTGAATAAGGTGGTGTACGAGGGACCTGTCAGGGTAGACGAGAGATGCGAGAATCAGGAGCAGATCAAGGATGCAAATGACCTGGTAGTAAATAAATCAACAATCAAGGACGGATCCTGTGATATCGATGCAGATGGAGTGAATGATAAGAAGTGTTCTGCATCAGATGTGCAAAATTATGGATACTTTGACATATGTGTGACAGAAGATAGTGAGAGTATCGGAAGAATAGATATACCTGTATCTGAAGATATCTCAGAGACAGAGTGGAGATGGTGTGAGAACAGAGTGGATTTCCCGGAGGGAGTTCACGCGGTGTATCTTGTATACCGTGGCAGAAGAAAGGTTCAATTAAAAGATATACGATTTAGGTAAAATATTGAAAGAAGAGGGAGAATTATGAAGAAGTCAAATGGTGCGGCACTGATACCGATATACGTCTTTCTTGTCCTGTATCTGGGACTTGGAATACTGTTTGAGTATGTGCTGAAGATCCCGATGGGATTTTACAATATTCCAATAGTGGTCGCCTTCATGGTGGCGATATTTGTGGCATGTCTGCAGAACAGAAAGGTAAGTTTTGATGAGAAACTTCAGATCATGGCAAATGGACTTACAGACAAAAATATTATAACCATGTTGCTTATATTCCTGACGGCGGGAATATTTGTGGGAGTCGTGGGGCGGAGCAGTGCCGAGAGTGTGGCATACTTTATGCTGAGTATCATTCCGGCGAGATTCTCCGTGGCGGTTCTGTTCGTTGTAGCATGCTTTGTATCAACAGCTATGGGAACGTCTGTTGGAACAATAACACTTCTGACGCCTATAGGAGTTGCGGTTGCCGATGCGTCAGGATTTAATCTGCCGCTCTGTGTGGCGTCCATCATGGGCGGTGCGATGTTCGGAGATAACCTGTCGTTCATATCGGATACGACCATAGCAGCATGTAATGGTCAGGGGTGTGCCATGAAAGATAAGTTCAGGGCAAACTTCTGGATAGCATTTCCTGCGGCGATTGTGACGCTCATAGTAATCTTGGTTAAGTCATTCAATACTGAGATAGGCGGAGTAGTGCACCATGATTACAATATGATACAGATCATTCCTTATGTTCTGGTACTCATAGGAGGAATAGTGGGATTTAATGTGTTTGTAGTCCTGATAGTTGGAATCGTGTCAGGCTCCATCATCATGCTTGCCACAGGGCAGACGGCAGCAGTGGATCTCCTGACGAATATGGGAAGCGGTGCAGCGGGAATGTTCGAGACGAGTATGGTAGCTGTACTTGTGGCTGCCATGTGTTCACTCATCAGAGAGTATGGCGGATTTGAGGCGCTGCTTTCGGCTATAAAGAAGGTGTTCAAGGGTGACAAGGGAGGTCAGCTCGGAATCGGACTTCTGGTTGGAGCCATGGACATAGCCACAGCCAACAATACGGTCGCGATAGTCATGGCAAATCCGATAGCAAAGGAGATGGCAGAGGATTATGGTATATCCCCGAAGAGATCAGCGTCGCTGCTTGATACATTTTCATGCATATTCCAGGGAATCATTCCTTACGGTGCCCAGATGCTGGTTGCAATATCAGCGGTGTCGGAGCTGGGACATGAGATATCAGCATTCCAGATAATTCCAAATCTGTTTTATCCAATACTTCTTCTTGTCAGTTCGCTTGTGTGGATGCTTATAAGAAGTAATGACAAAACACATCCGGCAAAGAGACGGTAAAGAATATAAATTGACGAGATTTCGCAATATAATAAATAAATATTCGAAAAAACACGCAAAAAAGCAAGAAAAATCTTGAAAATGCGTGTTTTTTCGTTTTTATTTAAGAATTTTTATGCTATAATTTACACTTGTGAATTATAAATAAAAAAACAGGAGGAGAAACATGGACGCATTCACAAACTTTTTAGGCAAAGTTGATGATATTGTCTGGGGCTTGCCACTCATAATACTCATCATCGTCTGCGGAATCTATCTGACGATCAGACTTAAGTTCCTTCAGATAGTTCATCTGCCAAAGGCACTGAGATTCATGATTAAGAATGAGGAAGACGGTACAGGAGAGGTGACGAGCTTTGGCGCGTTATGTACAGCACTTTCAGCAACTATCGGTACAGGTAATATCGTAGGAGTAGCAACAGCTATAGGTATCCTTGCCGGTGGTCCCGGAGCACTTTTCTGGATGTGGATCGCAGCGCTTTTTGGAATGGCAACAAAGTATTCAGAGGGACTGCTTGCTGTAAAGTACAGAAAGATTGACGAGGATGGACACGTTCTCGGAGGACCTTTCTATTACATTGAGAGCGGTATGGGTCACAAGTGGAGGTGGCTTGCAAAGATATTTGCATTCTTCGGAGCATGCGTAGGTCTTATGGGTATCGGTACATTTACACAGGTAAATGGTATTGCTTCTGCAGTTCAGGCTTTCTTTGATCCTGACAAGGCCAATACAGTATCAATCCTTGGAAATGACTACTCAATAGCCATCGTCATCACAGCATTTATACTTGCAATCCTTGTAGGACTTGTCGTAATCGGTGGAATCCAGAGAATATCAAAGGTTTCTCAGGTTATAGTGCCATTCATGGCAGTTCTCTACATTGTGGTGTGTCTGGTTCTTATCATAGTTAATATAAATAAAGTTCCAGCTGCATTTGCAACAATAGTCAAGTGCGCATTTAAGCCTATGTCATTTGCAGGTGGTGTTACAGCAAGTCTTGCAATTGCCATGCAGAAGGGTGTTGCACGTGGTATCTTCTCTAATGAGGCTGGTCTTGGTTCTGCACCTATCGCAGCAGCAGCAGCTCAGACAAAGGAACCTGTTCGTCAGGGCCTTGTAACAATGACAGGTACATTTATTGATACTATCATCGTATGTACAATGACAGGTCTTTCGATCGTTATGATGGGAAGCTGGCAGGATGGCAGCCTTGAGGGAATCTCAGTCACAACTGATGCATTCCAGAAGGGACTTTTCTTTATGCCAGGTCAGGTTGCAGCATTCATCCTGATGATCTGCCTTGTATTCTTTGCATTTACAACTATCCTTGGTTGGGATTACTATGGTGAGAGGTGTCTTGAGTACCTCACAAACGGCAGCAAGGTTTCAGTTCAGATATATCGTTGGTTATACATACTTTGCGTATTTATCGGACCATACATGACAGTTAAGGCTGTATGGACTATCGCTGATATATTCAACGGACTTATGGCGATTCCGAATATCATAGCACTGCTTGCACTTAGCAGTGTGGTTGTGGCAGAGACAAAGGATTACTTTGCACGCCACAAGGAACTGTAGGGTTCGATTGAAGTAAATATTTATAATAATTGGGTGAGCATCTACCAGCAGTCAGGCAAAATTTTGTCTGGCTGCTTTTTTCTAAAGCACACCAAAAGGAGATGCGAATGGATATATTCGATAAGATAGAAAAGTTACAACAGAGTAGTGAGTATTATTATATAGATTATCTGCCGGAGAAGTGTATGGGAGATAGATTCTATGAGTTTGAGGAGTATTTTTTCAGTCACAACCTGAACAGCTTTTGCGATAAGGTTTCCAATGTAGTTATAACTTTGCTGGCATATTATGACGCGTCGGGGGTGATGACGGAGTTTCCTGACGGCTATACAGGTAAATACAGGAGCCTGTACGAAGATAGTATGGATATAGCTAAAGATAATTTTGATCAAATATCGGATTTGATTCATTTTGTATTGATAAATGAAATTTCATCAATTCAATTGTTGATGGGCAAGGACAAAGATATGTTGTTTAGCATCAATAACAGAAATTCTATAGAGGTTATAAATGCAACTTCTGATCAGTTAGATTTGGTACAAAAATTAGTCATGCAAGAGGGCCTGTATTTGAGAAAATATATAGAAGAGTAATACGGTGCAAAAGGCATCCGTGAACACATCATTAGGTCTTAGAAGATGTGTTTGCGGGTGCTTTTTTATTTGAGGGAGTTTTTTTGATTTATAAAGCAATAACAGTTGACAATAAAGTTAGTAACGACTAACATTGTGGTTGTTAAGAGAATTGGATCAGGGGGATGTAACAAATGAAAGGTTCTGAAACTATAAAAGAAACACTGCACAAGGCGGATTGT
>URJI01000069.1 GCA_900548215.1 uncultured Coprococcus sp.
AGTGGCACTGTATGCGCGATAGTGGATGCATTCCCTGGATTCCAGCAGTATGTATATGAGAAAGATGACAATGGAGAGGTTAAAGAGGTTGAGAGATATCTCGTTGTTGCAAATTATGCATACGTTGTAGGTGCGTTTAGCCAGACTCCGTATCAGGTTTGGATGAGACTTGCAAAGAATGCAAGTTACAAGGATGTTCTTACAGAGCTTAAGGCACAGGATATCAACATAGTACAGTATGAAAGTCAGGATAAGGATATTCAGGAGATGCAGGAGTCTCCACTGGTTCTTATCACAAATGGTCTGTTCTCTCTGTCATTTATAATAGCCATCATACTTTGTACAGTGGGATTTTTGATCTACTGGATAACATCCATCAAGCAGAGAGAGTTGCTGTTTGGTATATACAGGGCTATGGGTATGAGCATGCGTGAGATCAACAAGATGCTTATCAATGAACAGATTTTCAGCTCTGTTCTCGCCAGCCTTGCCGGTTACGGCGTAGGAGCTGCGGCCACAGTGCTGTTTGTAAAGCTTGTGGCTGTCGTGTATCTGCCGGAGTCACACAATATAGCTATTTCAATAGCTGTGAACCCATATGATCTTGTGAAACTGACAGCAGTGGTAGTATTCATGTTTGTAGTGTGCTTCATAGTAATCAGGACTATCCTGAAGAAGATGAACATAACACAGGCACTTAAACTGGGGGAGGATTAATCTATGAGTGATAATGAAATGAACACAGAATATATATTTGAATCCGCTCCCGCAGAGAATGTCTCTGATATCATGATAGAGGCAAAGGGCATCAAAAGATGTTTCAAATTGGGAAGTGGTGAGGATTTTTATGCACTTAAAGGTATAGACATTCAGATACCGGCAGGAAAACTCACCATATTGAAGGGTCGATCGGGTTCAGGTAAGACGACACTTCTCAATATACTCAGTGCGCTTGATGAGCCTACAGAGGGCGAGATCATTGTGGATGGTCATGAGTACAGTCAGATGAATGAGAAGGAGAAAGAATTGCTCAGAAGATACAATATAGGATTTGTATTCCAGTCTGTAGCACTTATCCCTATCATGAGCGCTTATGAGAACGTGGATTTTGGACTGAGACTTGCGGAGTATGATGGTAACAGGGATGCCAGGATAAGACAGGTTCTGGAACTTGTTGGACTTACATCGAGAATGACACATTATCCAAATCAGATGTCAGGTGGTGAACAGCAGAGAGTTGCTATAGCCAGAGCTGTGGCACACAAGCCGAAAGTTATATTTGCAGATGAGCCTACCGGTGCACTTGACACAGCATCAGGTCTTGCGGTCATGAAGCTGTTCCAGGAACTTGTATATAAAGAGGGGATCACGATAGTCATGACGACACATGATCCGAAACTGATGGAACTTGGAGATGTGGTGTACGAGATAGAGGATGGTGAGATAGTTGAGCGATAAGCATTTATTCAAAAAGAAAAAGAAAGATACTGCGGAAACTGAATCTATAGCACCTGAGATGACTGCTGAGGCATACGAAGGTGATGACAGCCGGGAGTATGTATATGGCATGGAGGATGCATCTGGGGATTCATCAGACGATTCATCTGATACAAACAGCGGTGATAGCGGTAAGATGATGGCTGAAGATGACAATATCATATCCTGCGACAGCCTTGTAAAGATATACAAGACGGATGACGTGGAGGTTATGGCTCTTCAGGGACTTGAACTCAACATAAAATACGGAGAACTCATGGCAGTCATAGGTAAATCCGGTTCGGGAAAGTCTACACTGCTCAACATGATAGGCGGGCTTGAGCGTCCTACAGCCGGAAAGCTGTATGTGGATGGAAAAGATCTGTTTGCTATGACGGATAAAGAACTGGTGGAATACAGAAAGCATACTGTAGGTTTTGTATGGCAGAAGAATTCAAGAAATCTGCTTCCATATATGACGGCAATTGAGAATGTTCAGGTTCCAATGTATTTTGATAAGGACAACAAGGAGGATAAATACGCCAGGGCGCATGATCTTTTGTGCAAGGTGGGACTTGAGGACAAGATAAACTCCTATCCATCGCAGATGTCAGGTGGTGAGCAGCAGAGGGTAGCCATAGCAATAGCACTTGCTAATAATCCTAAGATACTTCTTGCGGATGAGCCTACAGGTGCGGTCGACACCAAGACATCGAATATGATTCAGGATCTGTTCAGAAAGTTAAATGAAGAACTTGGAATCACGATAATAATAGTTACCCATGATATCAGCCTGGCTAATAAGGTTGGGCGTGTTGTCATGATAGCAGATGGCAAGATAAGTACTGAGAAGATCATGAAGGAATCATATAAAGACAGGATGAATGAGCTTGCGACTGATGGATTCTCATCAGATGATTCACACGAAGAGTTCTCAATCCTTGATAAGGCAAATCGTGTACAGATCAGTCCTGATATGCTTGCTGCGGCTGGAATCGACAGCAACAAGGTAAAGGTCCAGGTGGAAAACGGAAAGGTTATAATCACCAAAGAGTAGTCTTATACTGTGGCAGATTATAATTGCCTTGTGCGGCAAGCCCAAATATATTATAATGAACTCTGTGTTATGGAAAAAAACGATGCGTGGCAATGCGTGAAAATTATGCAGCTGCATCAATAAAAAGAAAGGTTGGTAGTCTTATGAGGAAAAAAGGTTATGTGAAGACCTTATCTCTGCTTCTGGTAACAACACTTGCAGCAGGTACAGTTCTTGCTGGTTGCGGTAAGAAGAAGGTAGATTATAATATGGGGGATGACGGTAATGGCGGCGGAGGCGGAAAGCTCGCAACCAGACTTAATGTTCCCGAGTCATATGATGGAAAGCTCAGTGATATTGATAGTGAGACAGGACTCACAGATGTATCAATAAAGGCAACAGAGATATCTGTTCCAGATACGGATAAGATGTCTATATATAAGTATGATGCGAATTCAATCGACAGTGATTACAAGAAGCGCATATGCGAGAGTTTCTATGATGTGAGCGCCGGTATATACGAGTACAATTGGGATAAGCCATATAAGGGAGATGTCGAAAGAGAGATCGAATTGGCACAGAGTATGGCAGATCAGGCTACAAGCGACGACGATAAGTCATATTTTGACAGTTATATAGACTCACTCAAGGAGGAGCTTAAGAATGCTACAGAAGAGAGAGTTGGAGCAGGTGAATATACTGCAGATGCATTTGTCGGCACTGTAGGTTCGAATATGTATATGATCTCATTCAATACAGGAGATTCCGGTTCAGGTGGTGGATTTGATATAGACTATTATCCATCGGATCAGATGATAAACTACAAGCCAAAGGAAGGTGCAGCAAGCGTATACTGTTATAGTGGTGAGTATTACGATGGAGAGGATTCGGCAAACTCAGCAGCGCTTAGCAAAGAGGATGCATCACAGAAGGGAATAGATTTTCTTGCATCATGCGGAATAACAGACGTAGTTGAGACCGATGTGACAGACCTCATCTGGGAGTACAATGACGCATCATACAACATAGTAGCAGCAGAGAAGAATGGATATATGGTAACATATAAGAGATCGATAGATGGCATTGCGCCATATACACCAAGTGTGTATGGAATAGATTCCCTCACAAGCGGCGATACATGGTATGATACAGTTGATGAGACATTCCAGTTGTCAATAGATGACAATGGTATAGTCCAGGCAAATTGCGTTGATGCTTTAAAGGCTACAAAAGACAAGCAGGATAACGTGGATCTTCTTTCCTGGGATGATATATTGAAGAAGCTCCCAACTGCTGTGAATACTTATTACAAAGACAACAAGACACAGTATAGCACGGTAGAGTTTAACGATGTGAGTCTCACTTATTATAAGGTTAAGGATGGAGACGGTTATAAGTATACTCCGGTATGGGCGTTTGCTCAGTGCGAGAAGAATGATAACGGTGATCTGGACAAAGATTACCCTATCCAGCTCATAATGCTAGATGCAACAAGTGGTGAACTCGTCGACTTGAAGGCACTTCTTGATACCAATTCATATATGGATGACGCTATAAGCAGTACTATTGACGGTGTAGATGAAGACGGTGATATGATTATCAGCGGTGATGATACGGGAGATATGACTCTTGAGGATTCCACTGATGACATGTCAGATGACGGTGATTCTGCGTCGGACGATGATGCGGTAGATATCAGTGATCTGGATGTTGATCTCGGAGATTCTGTTGTGACAGAGGAATCAAGCGAGCAGTAACTTAATAATAAAAAACAGATACCTTCAGGTGTGTTTTATGACACACCTGAAGTTTTTTTATGGTGGAAATAATTATCAATAGCCAAATAAATATTGACATATACCCCTATGGGGTATATACTGCAAACGCTGTGACAGAAATATTTCAGACTTTATAAAAAAATGATTAGAAGAATGTTAATCATACAACAAGAAGATAATATGTCAGGAGGGTCGACGATATGGCGGAAGGAAAAAAACATAGTTGTTGCTGCGGAGAGAGCGCTGGGGATATTGAGGAGAGGACAAAGCTGCGGAGCAGCGATGAATATAAAAAACTGATGAACAGACTTAACCGCATAGAGGGACAGATCAGAGGTGTCAAGGGAATGCTTGAGAAAGATGCTTATTGTACTGATATAGTTCTTCAGGTGTCGGCTATCAATGCCGCGCTTAATAGTTTCAACAAGATGCTTCTTGCAGAACATATAAGAACGTGCGTGGCAGAGGATATAAGGGCTGGCAGGGAAGATACACTTGAGGATCTGGTAAACACTATCACAAGGCTCATGAAGTGATATGAAGGCTCAGGATCATCAAGACATAAAGGATATACATGATATTAGAAAGAAGGCGATGGTGTGGATAAATACAATGTAACAGGCATGAGCTGCAGTGCTTGCAGCTCGAGAGTTGAAAAAGCCGTATCAAAGGTGGACGGTGTGACGGTGTGTCAGGTCAATCTGCTGACAAATTCCATGATGGTTGACGGCACAGCAAGCAGCCAGGAGATCATAGATGCAGTTCAGATGGCGGGATACGGTGCCAGTCCGGTATCTTCCGGAAATGGAAAATCCGGCGCTAATACAGCAAAGATCGCAGAAGAGGATGAGACTGACAAAGCATTTGCGAATATGACAAAGAGAATGTGGTCGTCGATCGTCATATTGATACCGCTTATGTATATCTCCATGGGGCATATGATGTGGAACTGGCCGCTGCCGTCATTCTTCGATGGTAACCACGTGGCTATGGGACTTGCTCAGATGCTGCTCACTATACTTGTTATGATTATAAATCAGAAGTTTTTTGTGAGTGGATTTAAGGGCATGATACACGGGGCACCTAACATGGATACGCTGGTTGCGATGGGATCAGGAGCATCATTTATATACAGCGTGTATGTATTGTTTGCCATGACTGCTGCACAGACTGCTGGGGATATGGACAGAGTCATGACACTTATGCATGATTTCTACTTTGAGTCAGCAGCGATGATACTGGCACTTATCACAGTGGGCAAGACACTGGAGACATATTCCAAGGGAAGAACAACGGATGCACTTAAGGGCCTTATGAATCTTGCACCGAAGACTGCTGTCTTACTCAGAGATGGCAAGGAGGTAGAAGTATCTATAGATGAGGTTCAGGTTGGTGATGTATTTGCAGTGAAGCCTGGTGAGAGTATTCCGGTTGACGGAATTGTAATTGAGGGTGACTCGGCAGTTGACGAGTCGGCTCTGTCTGGTGAGAGTATCCCGGTTGACAAATCAGAGGGCAGTCATGTGTCTGCGGCTACGATAAATCAGTCGGGTTATCTGAGATGCAGGGCAACCCAGGTCGGAGCTGATACCATATTGTCCAAGATAATCAATATGGTGAGTGATGCTGCGGCATCAAAGGCACCTATAGCAAAGCTTGCAGATAAGGTTTCAGGTGTGTTTGTGCCTGTTGTAATAGGCATAGCTATAGTGACCATGATAGTATGGGCCGTAGCTGGTAAGGAGGCTGGATATATCCTTGCAAGAGGAATCTCTGTTCTTGTTATAAGCTGTCCTTGTGCGCTGGGACTTGCAACTCCTGTGGCGATCATGGTTGGAAATGGAATAGGAGCAAAGCATGGAGTTCTCTTCAAAACTGCTGCAGCACTTGAGGAAATGGGAAAAACAGGTATAGTAGTTCTGGACAAGACAGGAACCATCACCAAGGGAGAACCGGTTGTCACAGATGTCATAGCAGCTTCCGGTATCACAGACAGAGAACTTATAAAGAAGGCTGTGGCACTTGAGAGCTACAGTGAGCATCCGCTTGCAAAGGCTGTTGTGAGTTATTGGAGAGAAAAAACAGATAACACCGGCCACTTAGATGCTGCAGGCAGCCTTGAGATAAAGGAGTTCAAGGCTGTGGCGGGAAATGGACTGAGCGCGGTGGTAGATGGAAGACATACCGTTGGCGGAAATAGAAAGTATATAGAGATATTTGCTAGGGTCAGCGACGATATGTCCGCACCGGCAGAAAAGCTTGAGCTGCAGGGAAAGACTCCTATGTATTTTGCAGAGCGCAAAGACGGAGAAAAAGACTACAGACTGCTCGGAATAATCGCTGTTGCTGACGTGGTGAAGGATGACAGCAGGGATGCCATAAAACAGATGCAGGATATGGGCATGTCGGTTGTCATGCTGACAGGAGACAACGAAAGAACTGCCAAGGCCATCGGAATGCAGGTTGGTGTCGACCGTGTAATTGCAGGTGTTATGCCTGATGGAAAAGAAGCGGTTGTGAGAGAGCTGATGGAACAGGCAAATGTGATAATGGTTGGCGACGGTATAAATGATGCTCCGGCCTTAACCCGTGCAAATATAGGTGTGGCAATAGGAGCGGGTACTGATATCGCAATAGATGCCGCTGATGTGGTGCTCATGAAGAGTGAGCTTACAGATGTGGCTGCAGCCATAAGGCTTAGCATGGCGACGCTAAGGAATATCAAAGAAAATCTTTTCTGGGCGTTCATATACAATATCATAGGTATTCCGCTTGCGGCCGGAGTATGGATACCGATATTTGGCTGGACGCTCAATCCGATGTTTGGAGCACTAGCCATGAGTCTCTCAAGTTTTTGCGTTGTAACAAATGCACTGAGGTTGAATTTGACAGACATTTATGATAAAAATATAAGATATAGAATAAAGGATAAGTACAGAGTAAGCAGTTCGCCAGAGGAAGGCTTGTCAAATGCTGCTGGTGATGGATGTACGAATGATATGAAAAAGCATAAGGAGGATGGCAAGATGACAAAGACAATGAAGATAGAGGGAATGATGTGTGGACACTGTGAGGCAAGAGTCAAGAAAGCGCTTGAGGCACTTGCAGAGGTCGAGAGTGCAGAGGTGAGCCATGAGACTGGTACTGCGGTTGTGACTCTTTGCCAGAGTGTTGATGATAGTGTGCTCTCTAAGGCTGTGGAAGACCAGGACTATAAGGTGCTGTCAGTGGAGTGAAGGCCATACGCGAGATGCTATGACGGTAAAGATGAATACAGAGTAGGTGATTCGTAAAAGATGGATGACAGACAGAAGCGTAGCGTGAAAGGCAGATGATATATGAAGAAGATACTGAACAGGCTGCTTAGCAGAATGGTGGTAACCTGTCTGCTGGTGGTTATACAGCTTGCGGTTATGATATTGGGAATTGTTTTTTTGCAGGAACGGTATATCTATATATCGGGTGTGCTTAAGTTGCTTAGTGTCATCGTTGTCCTGCATCTCATAATCAAGGATACCAATCCTATGATAAAGATGGCATGGATGGTGCCGATTCTTCTGTTCCCGATGCTCGGAGGACTGATGTATGTTTTGTATGGACATGTTCTCATACCGAGAAAACTTAAAAAAAATATGCTCAGAGTCAGGCAGCAGGAGATATACGAGAACGTAAAGGGAGACAGATGGCTCACACCGGATACAGTGAAGGAAAGTCCTGCATACAGGATATGCAGATATATGGATGACTTTGGAGAAGCACTGCTGTACGGACATACCAAGGTTAAATACTACGCCATCGGCGATGATGTGATGGAGGATCTCATATATGATCTTGAACATGCAGAGAAGTATATCTTCATGGAATATTTCATCGTTGACAAGGGATATATGTGGGATACCATACTTGAGATCCTTAAGAGAAAGGCGGCAGAGGGACTAGATGTTCGTTTTATGTATGATGATATCGGATCGGTGTTCAATGTCCCGAAGTATTACTGGAAGGAGCTTGAGGCCAGTGGCATAAAGTGCATGGCGTTCAATCAGGTAGTTCCTTTCCTTGCAACTATCTTCAATAACAGAGATCACAGAAAGATAACTGTCGTTGATGGCAAGATAGCCCACACCGGCGGCTATAACATGGCGGATGAATATATAAACAAGATAGTCAAATATGGAAGATGGAAGGACAGCGGTGTGCGTCTTGAAGGAGATGGAGCGTGGAGCTTTACAGTCATGTTTCTTCAGATGTGGAACTGTTTCCGGTATTCAGAGGGAAGCTACCTGAGTTATAAGCCGGATGTTGACTATTCTTATATTGAAGATGGGTTTGTGCAGCCATATAAGACCAGCCCGCTTTCCGCTGAGACTGTAGGCGAGAATCTGTACATTCAGATGATAAATGATGCGCAGAAGTATATATATATATTCACTCCGTACCTTATCGTGTGCAATGAGCTTATGCTTTCGCTGAAACTTGCGGCAAAACGTGGTGTGGATGTGCGTATAGTCACACCGGCTATACCCGATAAAAAGTATATTTATAAGATGACTCAGTTCAACTATGAGGAGCTGCTGGTGGCAGGTGTCAGGATATATCAGTATACTCCTGGATTTATTCATTCAAAGACTCTGCTTATGGATGGCCGCCTGGCATCCGTCGGTTCGATCAATATGGATAACAGAAGTTTTTACCATCATTTTGAGTGCGGAACACTGCTCTATGACTGCGAGGCAATAGAGGATGTAAAGGCAGATATGATGCATACATTTGAGGAGTCTGAGGAGATAGATCTACCGTGGTGTCGCAGGAATATCAGCAAGGTTTCTATTACGGGGCCTATATTGAACCTGTTGTCTCCACTGTTATAAAGAGGATATGATGATGGGACATAACAAGAAACTAATGCGTGATGGCAGATGTGAGATGCAGAATATCATAACTACTATATTTATTTTGTATATGGGGGCGGTTTATCCACTTGTCATGCACGATAGATATTTTGACATTACAGTCACAAAATACAGAGCTTTCTCGATTGCTATATGTATATATGCGGTGCTTATGATACTGGCGGTGCTGGTGGATGTGCTGGATGGCATTGACAGGAAAAAACATGCAGGTAAGCGTGAGGCTGTCACAGGCAGTTTTATAAAAAGGCATAATATTATGGCTGTGGATATATTCATGGCGCTTTTTATTCTGGCAAATGTCATGGCATTTATCATGGCATCTGACAAAACCGCAGCATTTACAGGAGAGGAAGGAAGAAGATGCGGACTGCAGTTCATGCTCCTGGTGATGTTCCTCTATCTGTGCATGGCCAGGGGATGCACTGTGAAAAAGGTTGCTGCGATCGTATTTATGGCGGTCGGATTTGTGGTGGAGATCATAGCACTGTGCCAGTATATGGGAGCTGACTTTTTGAAGCTTCGTGAAGGCCTTGGCGTAGATATACAGAGTATATACATATCCACATTTGGCAATATAGATATATTTGGAAGCTTTCTGTGTGTGCTTGTGCCTGTTGCTATGGGAGCATATCTGGGAGCTTCATTCCAGAAGAGCGTAGTAGTCAAAGCCGTCTCACTTGTTACTATGGTACTTGGGGCAGCAGCGGCGGTCATTACAAATGCTAATCTGGTATATATAGGTATCGTAGCAGCGCTTGTGATCGCGTTTGTGTGGTCGGCATACAGAGGATGTATTGTCAGATTTACAGATGTGTGTCTGGCGCTTGCATTTGGCGTGTTGGTCATCAATATGCTCCTTGACGCAAATGGCAAGTTGGAGACAGAACTTGACGGTATAAGCCGGATGGTCAGTGATAAGAATATAGCGGTCACAGTATTTGCTGTGCTGGCAGTTATAAAGCTGGTAATGATATTTTTCTCGTCAAAGATTGATAAGATCAGCGGAGTGAAAGCGCTTATAGCAGCGGTATTAATAGTCATAGCCGGCGGTGTTACGGGGTTGGTGTGTGTATCGGATCGCGTAGGTTCACTTTTCTCATTTGATGATTCCTGGGGCAATTACAGGGGATATGTGTGGAGAAGGCTGATGGAGTCATTCAGGGAGTTCAATCTTCCGCACAAACTGTTCGGATATGGCAATGAGTCTGTAAAAGAGATCATGACATCCGGATATTATGATGAGATGATGGATGATATAGGTGTTGTGTACGACAATGCGCACAATGAATATCTTCAGTATCTTGTGACAACAGGACTTTTCGGCGCCCTGGCCTATGTGGGGCTTATCGTGTCTGCGATTGTCATGCTCATACGAACGGCCGTGTCGGCGGTTAAGGAGGAGTCGGACACAGAGGGAGTCTTTATTGCACTGGCACTTGGAATAGCCGGATATGCATCACAGGCATTTGTCAATCTAAATCAGTCCCTGACAACCCCATATGTATTTCTGATGATAGCGATGGCTGCGGGAGTGTGTAGGGCACGAAGGATTGAAAAAGGTAGAAGATAAAGGAAGATGATTTAAAATCATATAAAATGGCAAATAAATATGATGAAATGCCGGTATGCACTTGCCACAGCGCATATCAAAATGTTATAATATTTGCCTGTGTGGTATATGCACATGGATAAAAGGGAGATGACCAGCAGGGATTCTTCGGGAAAGATCAGGCGATGATCTTGAAGAAATAAAAAAGATGTAGGAGGTCTATGGACATGCAGATTTATGATGAGCTTGTAGCCAGAGGGCTTATAGCACAGACAACAGATGAAGATGAAATTAGAGATTTGGTAAATAACGGTAAGGCAGTATTCTATATTGGATTTGATCCGACTGCTGACAGCCTGCATGTAGGCCACTTCATGGCACTCTGTCTGATGAAGAGACTTCAGATGGCAGGCAACAAGCCTATCGCGCTGATAGGTGGTGGTACAGCCATGATCGGTGATCCATCAGGCCGTACAGATATGAGACAGATGATGACAAAGGAAACTATCCAGCACAACGTTGACTGCTTCAAGAAGCAGATGAGCAAGTTCATAGACTTCTCAGAGGACAAGGCACTTCTCGTCAACAACGCAGACTGGCTCCTTGACCTTAATTATATTGATGTTCTCCGTGACGTTGGAGCGTGTTTCTCAGTAAACAACATGCTTCGTGCAGAGTGTTACAAGCAGCGTATGGAGAAGGGACTCAGCTTCCTTGAGTTCAACTACATGATCATGCAGAGTTACGATTTCTACGCACTGTACCAGAAGTATGGCTGCAACATGCAGTTCGGCGGTGATGATCAGTGGAGCAACATGCTCGGTGGTACAGAGCTTATCAGAAGAAAGCTTGGCAAGGATGCATATGCCATGACCATCACACTTCTTCTCAACTCAGAGGGCAAGAAGATGGGAAAGACACAGAAGGGTGCTGTGTGGCTTGATCCGAACAAGACTTCACCATTTGAGTTTTACCAGTACTGGAGAAATGTGGCAGATGCAGATGTCCTGAAGTGCATTCGTATGCTCACATTCCTTCCACTTGAGGAGATAGACAAGATGGACAGCTGGGAGGGCAGCCAGCTCAACCAGGCAAAGGAGATCCTTGCATATGAGCTCACAAAGCTTGTACACGGCGAAGAGGAGGCTGCAAAGGCTCAGGAGAGCGCAAGAGCACTGTTCTCAAAGGGTGTTGCAGCAGATATGCCATCAGTGACACTTACAGCAGACGACTTCAAGGACGGCGCCATCGATATCGTGTCAGTTCTCGTTAAGTCAGGTCTTGTTACATCACGTAACGAGGGCAGACGTGCCGTAGAGCAGGGCGGTGTCGCTGTGGACGGTGATAAGGTGCCTGATGTCCAGACTGCTATTCCTGAAGAGAAGTTCGACGGTGACGGTGTTGTTGTCAGACGTGGTAAGAAGAACTTCAGGAAGGTTAGTAAGTAAGGGCTTTCGTTGACATTTATAAATGTTTAGTATAGATTAGGTCATACGCAGATGCTTTGAGTGATATCAAGGCGAACGGCCAGTGGCTATTCAAAAAGGGAAGCGATGAGCTTCCCTTTTTATATGCTATAAGGAGGAGAATAGTTTAAAAAAACATCTTTTATGCATTTGACGGGAGTTGCTTCTTCGCTTAGAGCTGACGATTTTTATAATCATGCGTTGACTGAACATGGATTAAGACCAGGAGAGAATGGAAATTGGTGAATGATAGAGAGATAGGTAACAACAGGAAGCGGTTGGCAATCGCCACGATTTCTGCTGCGGCTCTCATAATATTGGTACAGTTTGTTGATTCCTACTGTACTGAGATATTTGGAAAGACACAGTCCCTGTCCGTCAGAACATTTCTGATGGATCCACGTGGGATGAGTTCTGATGCGGCAGTGGCGTATATGAGCAGGGGAATGCTGCCATTTTATCTGATTGGTGCGCTTACCCCGTTTATAAGATCGTATACAGATATAATAGGCAGGAAGAAGATGATGCTCATAAATGTGTCGCTTCTCATACTTGGAAGTGTGGTGTGCCTGATGGCTGACAGTCTGTGGGTATACCTGCTTGGCAATGGAATACTCATACTTGGATATTCGTTGGACATACATCTGATATACATAGTGGATGCGATAGACAAGAAGCATCGAGGTACGATCAGAGGGATATGTGGCGGAGTGTCCATGGCAGCGGCCATGTGCATACCTTTGCTCAGATCGCTGTGTGTGGATGGCGGCAGGCACAGATGGCAGTGGCTGTTCGGAGTCGGTGTCATGGGCGGACTCTTCTGTCTGATGCTTGTTATGATATATAAGTTTCCGGGTGTTGCTGCGTCTGACAGAGCGGAGAATATGACAGTGAATGTTGCGGAGACATCAGGCGGAGCCGATTACACGGATTTGGACGAGGACACAGTGGAAGATAGAGCCTGCGATGATAATGGCTCGGAGATTGGCACATATGCCAATGGGATATCTGACGATATGCCGGGATCAGACGGACATATACATTTTTTTAAGACATTCCGAAGAATATGTGAGGATAAGAAGACCAGGAATCTTCTCTTAAGTATAAGTGTTGTGGGGCTTGCCACCGCCGGCATCACTTATTACAATGAGCCAATGTGTGCGTTCTCAGGAATGGGTGAGAGCAGTGTGAATATGATACTGCTCATGCAGCCTGTGGCAGCACTTGTCATAAATGTCATTACAGGGATACTTGCGGATCATATAGACCGTGTACTTGTTGTCCGGGTGGGAATAGTTCTGAGTCTCATAGCAGGAGTTGTATTCACACTTGGCGTAGGCCACATAAGTTCCGCAGTATTGCTGGGAGTCCTCTGGGGATGCATGAACGGATTTTATTTCTCGGCGGAGGAACTTATAAATCTTCTGGTCATGGAGAGTGTTGATGGCTCCGTTCGAGGAAGGGCATCCGCCATGTCGACCCTGTCGTATGGAGTGGGTGACCAGATTGGAATATTCCTCATAAGCCTGGTTGTAGGTGCTCTGGGGATGAGATGGGCCAAGATGCTGTTTCTGGTTCCTCCACTTGCCGTTGCTTATGTGCTGATTAGGAGTAAACTTAGGAATAAGTAAAATAAAAATGATTTTATTCTTCGATTTTCTCAATCGTTCTCCTGATAGATGCATATTTGAATGCAGGATACAGTACAAATGTCCAAAGCGCATAAATTGCAGCAAATACGGGTATAAGAATCAAAGCCTTCAAATTGTTGGTATGCCATACAGCTATGCTGAAATACGATACGAGGAAGCACAGCACAATATCAGTTATCAGCCGCATCTTCTGTCTGCAGATATACATAGGATGGTATCTGTCATCAGGTGGCTGTATGTCAGCTGGGCTGATTCCCTGCTCAAATTTGCAGAAATTGTAGTTGTATATTCCCCTGGCAATCTCAAGGTCAGATATATTTCCCGAATACAGGTTATATCTGAACAGGTGGGCTGCACCATAGTCGTCGCTTGATGGGTTGCCCGCATAGAATGAGAATTCTGCCATATGCTGAAAATGGTTCTTTGCCCGCAGAAGAATAAGAATATTCAGTATTCCATTTACAAGTAGAATAACCATAGTTACGGAGTAGAGCATAGCCGGTGAAGGAACCCTGAAGTACCTGAAGTCAGGGAGAAGTATCTGCAAAATTTCAGCTATGACGCCAACGGATGACAAAGTGATTATAAAAGCAGTAAGTGTTGCCCATGTATATTTGGATCGGTCGACGATCTGATCATATATGTGTCTGATGCACTCTTCACTGTAATTTTTCAGACTGTTTGAAGAATTGTGTCTGAAACTGTGCACCTTTTTGTCATAATCCCATGAACAGATTCTGGCTAAGCCATTTTTGCTATCAGGCTTGTGGTCAGATGAGAAGCTGGCATTAAAATTCCTATATGCAGTTTTGTCGTGACTCACATTGTCAATAAGAAGAAACATGCCAAATGTTGTACTTACCAAAGCTACCAGAACCGGAAAGCTGCTGAGCAGGAATGATGCAGCTATGTAACATGCACTTATGATGCAGAATATAGTTATAAGCACACGCCTGCCATGTTGTATCTTGTTAAAAGATTTGGAGCAGTTCTGAAAATGGCTGTATGATATAGAATATGTATTTTTATCTTCGTCGAGAACTGAGTGCTCAAGTATGAGACTCAGATCGGCATATTTTTTATGCAGTGAAAACGGTATGAAACGCAGAGCTGTCAGTATGATGGAGGTACATAGCATGACAATACTGAATACAGCACCTTTCAAATTCTGTTCTATATTACGATCGCCCCAGGACATGGTAAATATGGCTGCAAGCATCTGTATTGCGTAGAGTGTTATGAGCAGGTAAGTTGTAAATTCCTGCAATTTGTTAATTCTTCTTGCATCGCACATTAGCTTCTGAAAATGTGGGTTATTCAGGTCTGTCTGCGACTTGGAAGGCTGAGGCTGCTCACTTTTTACTGCTGCAACTTCTGCAGCGTATGAGACAAAATTGGTGTCGTCAAAGAGCGAATACAGCAGGAATGTGGAGAGGTATTCCGCAGGCGTACTGCATTTGAACAATGCACAGTAATGTGTAAGGGAAGTATCTGTAGCAAGTACATCACTGCAATATGATTGGATTTCTGTGATAGAACTTTCGGAAGCCTCGGCTTTTTTATTTATCAACAGATCAATTCGCGAGCACATTTTGTCATAATCAATGGAGCGAAGCAGCTGTCTGATAGCTGGTGGCTGTTCTTTTCCAGTAAAGTTTTTGTTG
>URJI01000070.1 GCA_900548215.1 uncultured Coprococcus sp.
AGGATGTCTATCCAGAAGATCCTCCAACCTGCAAAATCTGACTATATCCGCAAGCTGCTGTCTGTCCTTCGCATCTATAAGCTCATCCCTCACCGAACGCCTTGTAAACAAAAGTTCTGGGTTCTGAGGAAGCATGCCGGTCCTGAGACCTTTGGCTATGCGAAGTTTTCCGCTATACGGCCTGTACACATTTGCGATCAGTGACAGCATCGTCGACTTGCCGCAGCCATTGCTTCCATTTATCATGAGAATCTCGTTCTCATATATGTCAAGGCTTACCTGTCTGAGTACATCCCCTGTGTTCCTCTCGTACCTGAAACTGACCTCATCCAGGCTGCACACCACAGGATGTTCCACTTTGCATCCGACATATTCCTGACTAATTGCAGCTCCCTGATCCTTGTCACATTTGCAAGCCACAGCCTTGTCAGCTTGGTTTCCGGAACCGTTCACGTCTTCATCAGCACCTCTGTTTTGTATCTTCGGCACCACAGGATTTCCACCATCTTCTCTGAATTTTCTGTCATAATCCGAAAGCCAGCCCCTGGCATCCGGCACAGTAAGCGGAAGCTGATTACACGTATCTTTCTCAAGCCCCATATAAATCTGAATCGAAGCGGGCATGGACAGATAAAGCCCCCTGTCTATCTTCTGCGCTCTGATGCTCTCAGCAAATCCTCTTACATCACCGTCATATATGATCCTGCCCCCCTCCATGACCACCGACCTGCTGCACACAGGAAGCACATCCTCCAGGCGGTGCTCCGTCATAATGATAGTGGTTCCAAGTTCTCTGTTTATCCTCACAAGGCTGTTAATGAAATCATTTGCAGCTATAGGATCAAGCTGGCTCGTAGGCTCGTCCAGAATCAGCACCTTAGGCGACATCGCCATGACCGATGCCAGGTTTACAAGCTGTTTCTGTCCACCGGACAGCTCCATCACTTTTCGGTGGAATATATCTCCAAGGCCGAAGAACGACCCCATCTCCGCAACCCGCCTCCTGACATATCCATTGTCATACCCAAGACTTTCAAGGCCAAATGCCAGCTCATGCCACACCTTGTCTGTCACAAGCTGCGCATTCACATCCTGCCACACATAACCGATCTGAGATGCAGCCGCCCTGTCATCAAGACTGCATATGTCTTTGCCATCAAAAAATATCTGTCCCTTCTTCTTGCCAACTGGAGTAACAGATGGCTTCAAATGTCTGAGAAGAGTGGTCTTGCCACATCCGGATCTGCCGAGTATGACTACAAACTCTCCCTGCCTGACATGCAGCTCCGCATCCCTTAATGCATCCGGAAGATACGTCCTGCCGCTCTCATCATTCCCATCCGGATATGCAAAACTAAATTTTTCTATATCAAAAATATTCTTATAAATATTCAACCTTATATCCTCTTTTATCAAATATCAACCTGCCTGTATTCATATCTTATCTCACGAAACATGACTATTATATTGGGATTTTTATCTAAGGCCTTGTCCATCAGCACAAGCCGCAGCAGCATCCGCCGTCCTCGTACGACTCTGCCTTATACCATCTCTTGCGTGCATAAATATCGGAATCCCAACCAGACACGTATACACTATATACATACTCACCGTCAAAGGGCCTGTGAGATCACCTCTTACCGCCGGATAATACCAGAACTCAAATCCGCCCTGCATACTTCCCCAAAGAACATAACCTCCGCATGCCAGCATATACACAAGCGCCCTTACATCCCTCTTATGAAACCGGAACAGTGAATATGCCGTTCTTCCCGGCAGACCATAACCGCGTGCCTTCATGCTGTCCGCCGTGATCAGCGCTCTCTCAAGAGACCATGTCACGACCGATGACAGAACATGACATCCCATCCTCACTCTCTTAAAATATCTGCCTTCTATGTTATAGCCGGAAGCCTTCTGCGCCTTGTACACCTTTCCAAACTGCGCTGTAAGCTCCGGTATGAACTTCAAGGTCATTGACAACACCAGCGACAATATCGGTGCCAGCTTTCCAAACAGATAAACCATCTTATCAGAACTTATGACCACGTTAAAACATGAGAACCAACAAAGTACACACACCAGCATAAAAGCAGCCATAACACCATATGCTATGGACTCAAGAGTGAGCGGATTGCCTGATGGCAGGTATGCAAGTATCGTCACGCCCTGGTGACTGAATGCCGGGTTAAAAAGCGCCGTCAGCACGATAAGCGGAATCATGTATTTCAAATTTGTTATAAATCCACGCCGTCCCCGAAGTATTACCGAATACACAAATGCGCCTATAAACGATATGCCCAGGCATACCGGATTGGTAAATGCCAGGGCATATCCTATAGCACATATAAAGTACATCAGGTTTACTATCGGATGATAGCCGGAAAATGAATCACATCTGTTCATTTTCTGTGTATTCTCCAATCAATCAAACCAAATTATATTACATGCCGCCTCCGACATCGCTGCCAAGGCCTTTGCATGTATATAGCCATTTTATTGAATCCCCATCTTTAAGCCTGTACTTTGAACAACCATAATTTGGGAACCAGCCATTTACCGAATACATCCATCCAGACAGTCCTCCACAGTCAAATTCATAAAGATTGTGGATTCCCTCTATGTAATAACTTCCATATGCCGGAGTCCAGCTGTATTCAAGCTGTATTCCATAATCTCTGCACACAGCCTTCAGCACATCAAACACTGTATCTCCATCCGTAAATGCCACACTGACCGTACTAAGTATCTCGCCGCCAGAAGGTACAAAATCCTGTTTTTCTTCTTTGAGCCAATCCCAGTTATCGAGGATTGTATAACAGCTTATATATATTGTACAGTGGTAAGTCTCTCCATTTGAACTCTCTGTCGTTGCCGCAGTTGTTTTATCGGTGGCCTTCTCTGTGACCGTTGTTGCCCCTGTTGTATGGGTGCTCTCTGTTGTACGAGTGTCCCCTGTCGTCTGGGTGGTTTCCGTTGTACGAGTGCTCTCTGTTGTGCGAGTGCTTTCCGTTGTACGGGTACTCTCTGTTGTGCGGGTGCTCTCTGTTGTGCGAGTGCTTTCCGTTGTACGGGTACTCTCTGTCGTGCGGGTGCTCTCTGTAGTCCTGGTGCTCTCAGTCGTGCGGGTGCTCTCTGTAGTTACATTGCCCGGCTTTCCATCAGATGGCTTTTTACCATCCCCATTACCTCCACCTTTTCCCGGATCAGAGGTGTTCTCCGTTACTCCGTCAGAAGTGCCGCTGCCTGTAGTCTCAGAACTGTTCTGCTCTGTCTTAACAGAAGTGTCCGCCGTCGATGAGTCGCCGCTCTGAGCAACCCTCTCTGTGCTGCCATCTTCTGTACTCACAGCCACCTGTCTGTCACCGCTGGAGCCTGAGCCGGTGTCTGTAACGTCACCGGCCTGGCTTTCAGTGGTTGCCCCCTGGTCTGCCCTGTCTATACGGAACCCTCTGGCATCTGGAGAATTTCCCCCGTACCAGAAAGCCCATACCAGGATCAGAAGCATAACGCAGGATCCAATAATCTGTTTTTTATATTTTGCGATAAACTTTTTTATTTTATCCATATACTATATAAATTAATACTTCTCAGTTACAACGCTTTCGCTGCTGCTCCAAGCTCCATAATATACAGTCTTTCCAACCTTCTTGTAGCTTCTCACACGAACATAGTACTTTGTTCCTGCTCCGGCTGTCTTAACTATGAGAGTATTCTTCTTTGCTCCCACAAATGTGACAGTCTTTGCACCCTTGAAAGCACCGCTTCTTGCGTACTGTACCTGGTATCCTGTTGCAGCTGTATCCTTATTTACTATTACTTCTATCCTGGCCCTCTCAGGTGAACAGTAGTAGTTTATATCCTGTCCATCTACTCTGTAAAGAGCCTTTGCCTTGTATGAAGATAATGCATAATCTCCAGTTGCCTTAACCGCATATGTGTACTTAACTCCAGTCTTTACCTGACGGTCAACGTATGAAAGTGTCTTCACTGTAGCAACCTTTGTCCATGCCTTAGCATTTCCAGCCTTTTTGTAAACCACATACTGTTTAGCACCTGTTATCTTGTTCCATCTCAGTATCAGTCCTGAATTTGCATTGCTGAGTGTAACTACCGGCGCATCAAGTGTTGTGATTGGGGTCTTTCTTGTCACAGTCTTGCCTGTATATGCTGAGGTTCCAGCCTCCGATACAGCCTGTACTGCGTATGTGTAAACTGTCTTTTCTGTTACATTCTTGTCCACATAAGCTGTCTTAGCAGTGTCTGCTATCTTCTCCCATGTGTCTGATGTTCCAGCCTTTCTGAGTACAACATAGCTGTCAGCATCTGCTGATGCATTCCATGTTACCTCGATACCAGCCTTTGTGTTTGTAAGCTTTACTGCAGGTACTGCAGGCACTGCTACCTTGACTGCCTCTGAGCTTCCAAATGACTTTCCTACAACAGGTCTCACCTCATACTCATATGATACGCCTGCCTTTGCTGTATTATCGCTGTAGCTGATCTCAGTTGTCTCTGCAATCTTTGCAAATTCGCTCTCATTCTCAGCCTTTCTATATACAGCATATGCATCAGCTGCACTTGCAGCCTTCCACTCAAGTGATACAACACCATCCTCAAGTGTTGCTGCTGTTATCTCGGTCTTACCATCCTTGATCTCAAATGCCTGCTTGATCTTTCCTGTATAATTTCCAATTCCTGTTACTGTAGCCTTTGCTGTTCCAACCTTCACGTTGTTGAAGTATGAAACTGTGAAGTCCTTGCCAGCCTCGAGAACTGTATCTCCAAGTGTGACATTTACTGTAGGTGTCTTCTTGCTGCCGTCTGCAACAATATCGTCTGTGTCAACTGTTACAACTGCATCAGTCAGCTCAATTGCCTTGATCTCAAATGTATACTCAACTGAACCTGAGTAATACTTGAGTCCTGTGATCCTTACGCTTGCTGTTCCAGCGTTTACATTGTCGATGTATCTTACAGAGTAATCTGTGCCTGACTTAAGTGTCTTGCCATTGTATGCTACACTGACTGCTGGTGTCTTCTCTGTTCCGTCTGTCACATATTCCTCTGCTGAAACTGTGATGTCTGTCTTTGAAATATGGGTTGCATTTAATGTGTAATACTTTACAACCTTGCCTGTATACTTGCCCTTACCTGTGACTGTAATTGTTGCCTTGCCAGGAAGTACATTTTTTGCAAATGCAAGTGTGTAATCTGTATTTACCTTAAGTGTCTCGCCTGCGTGCGTAACTGTCACATTTGGTTTCTTAACCTTTCCATCTGCGACAAATACTGTCTGGTCGACGGCAACATCTGCTGCCTCTATCTCTGCTGAGTAGATCGAGAATGTCTTCTCTACCTGTCCCTCATAATCACCCATACCGGTGATAGTTACCTTTGCTGTGTTTCCAGCCTCTACGTTGTTGCTGAATTTCTTTGTATAGTCAACGCCCTCTGTGAGGAGAATGTCACCATACTTAACTGTGACCTCAGGCTCCTTTGCTGTTCCGTCATAAACAAGACCAAAATCAGCAACTGTTACATTTGCCTTCTCAACTGACTTCTTCTCTGCGCTTTCTGTATAGAGCTTCTTTCTGTCGCTCATGTTGTAGAGAGTTGTCTTTCCTGTCTTAAATCTGTCATATGATACAAGAGCATATGTTGCCTGCTCTGTAGCCATCATATTTACTGAAAGTTTTCCATTCTGTGCTGCATGTGCAAATCCACCTCCATCGATATAGAAGGAAAGCATTGCATCCAAGATAGAATTCATGTTCTTTACATACTGTGGATCTGTGTCGGCATCTCTTCCAAGATCAGAAAGCGCACATACTGTCTGAGCGCAGCTCTCTGAGTTTACAGTTCCCCATGAGCCCATGCCGCCGTTTGCTAACTGCTGATCAGATATAGCCTTCATGCCACGGTCAACTGCAGCCTTTACTTCGGCATTTGTATTGTAGTAAGGTGCAAGAGCCTGAACAGCCATTGTTGTGATGTCAGGATCAGCCTTTGAGCCCCATAAAGCCCATCCGCCGCTGCCTTCGAGCTCCTTGTCAAGTATGTACTGGATAAGTCCCTCTCTTGTTGTCTGTGTAGCTGTACTGTCATCCGGAAGCTCAGGGATCTCATAATCTCCTGTGTCCAGAGCGATAAGAGCATATATAGGGCCGTTTATTCCCTGCCATACGACATCCTCAAGGTTTGCAAGTGGCTCAAGCAGGTTGTAACCGCCCACATTCGTAGGATCTGCACCGATCGCTGTAAGGCCAATGATAACTCGTGAGTTGTCTGTGAGTTTACGTGAGTGAAGCTTGTTGCTTCCTATATTTTGAACATACTTTACAACATTGTTGTAATATGCCGTATACCACTCAGGATCCTCATATCCATATCTGGCAAGAGCAAGGACAGCCCACTCTCCACCTACAGAACCAACCTCAGCCTCTGTTATTGTATTTCTGATATACTTGATCGAACTGTCAAGCATCTCCTTATATGAATCAGATGTGTTGTTTGCTGTAAGATCTGTCTTGATGGTGAAATATGACTTGTGCTTTCCACCCAGTGAAGAAACTGAGAAATCAAGACCTTTTGTTATATCATAAGTCTCTTTTGAAACTGACCAGCCATCTATAACTGCGTAGTGGCTATTGAGACTTGTATCCATGGTGATGTATGCGGCCTGAGCCTCATTTGCTGGAAGAGTAACCTCAAATACATAAGGATCCTCCTCTGTACCTGCCGCCTTTGTCTCCTCACCATTTATATAGAATGTATTTGTCATGTTCCAGTTCGCATCAACCTCTGTCTTTTTAGACATGGTCATAGTCTGGCCGGCAACTGTCAGGCTCTTGACATATGGGTTGCCATACATTCCATTTCCTATATCATCTGTCACTGTATCGACATTGTTTGTATAATCGAATCTCAGACTATCGCCATCTGCGAGTGTAAGGCTGCCAAGGCCATAATTGGAATAGTCATCGTTGTTGTATGCAAGGTTCCATCCTGAAAAACCCTGTCCTGCGCCAAGGCCATTGATACTGTCCACATACAGGCTATATCCATTCTGCATTGTCACTGATATCCCAGCCTCGTCAAATGCCTTCTGCACAATCTGCTGTGTTGTGGCATCTTTGTCCACTGTAACCTTCTGTTCCATGATGACGCCTGTCTTTGAAGCGCCCTCCACTCCGGCTTCCACTGCCGTATAATCGTATGCAGAAACCGTGATCGTCCTGGTGTCTTCTGCTGCATACGCTGTCATGCCACCGCCCCATGGGCTTGTGACAACCGTTGCTGCCGCCATGCACATCGCCATACATGCCGCAAGAATTCTTCTTCTCATAAACGTATCTCCTTTCAATTTTTCCAGAAAGGCATATTGAATTCTTTGTGTCCTGTCACGGCTCTGTACATTTCTGACACGCATCGCCACATTTCAGATCACAAGCTTCAAAATACCCTTCTCTCGAAGAATTAGATATATAGCAAGCGATCTGACTTGACAGGGTCATTGCCCTGCATACAGTAATGGCTGTTGCGACGGATTCTCACCGCACTTCCCTTCTCATTGATCACGGCCACAGCTTTTCTGGCTGCACCATAATCCATTCGCCGGAACATCTCCGGGACTATATATCTGATGTGGTCTCAGGCCACACCAAAGCAATCTTAACAACCAGGGCTTCACATGTCAACAATAGTATAAGAAGAAATTCGGCATTTTCTACCATGGATTATCCTTGCCGCGCTGCAAACAAGCACTTCCTAGTATTTTCTATTTCTCCTGTGTATAGCACAAAACCCGCATAACAATATATACATCAGACGCATCTGCGCATATATTGCTATGCGAGCTTTATTTTATCACAACAGTTTTTTAAACTCATCCAGCGTTACCGGCTTGGAGAAATGGTATCCCTGATAATAAGTTGATCCGTATCTGTGCAGGTACTCGAAGAGCGCCTTGTCCTCAACACCTTCTATACAGCTCTTGTAACCAAGCTGGTTGGCACATGACACAACTGCCTGCACAAGCACCTGATTTGGCTTGCTCTCCTGTATTCCTCTGACAAACGACATGTCAACCTTAAGCTCATCTATAGGAAGTTTAGTCAAAAGATTAAGTGTTGCATTTCCGGTACCAAAATCATCTATGGCGATCTTAATTCCGAGTTTTCTGAAAAAATCGAGTTCACTTTTCAGAAATTCAATATCCATGTTTTTGCATCTCTCTGTAAGTTCCATACACAGATACTCTGGAGGAAATTTTGTCCTGTTCAATATATCTGTCACAGTCTGCCTGAATCCGTGATTTTCAAGCTGGGTTGCCGATATATTCACATTTACTACAAAATCTGGTCTCGTCTTTCGAATCTCCATGGCATCCAGCAGCGATCTTTCTATGATCCAGTTGCCAAGTTCAAAGAAACACGGTTCCATCTCAAGCCACGGTATGAACACTCCTGGAGGCACCTCACCAAAATCCCTGTGCTTCCATCTGAGGAGTGCTTCCATTCCAACAATCTGCCCTGTTTTTGAGTTTGCTATAGGCTGATAGCACATGAAGAATCCTTCCATATTGTTCATCACACATTTGTGTATTGTACTGTACATTTTGAGCCTCAGCCTGTCATTATCTTTAATCTGCTCATTGAAGAATACAAGATCTCCGTGGTTATCCTCCTTAGATCTCTCCATTGCATATTCAACGCTGCTCTTTATCACATCTGTATTTGCTCCAATATGGTCATATACTAAAGCACCGGCATACAGCTTGAGTGGTATTGATGTGCCAATCGGTCCTATATTTTCCAGCGCAACATTCTGAATATGTCTGTATACATCCTGCATCTCCTGCCTGGTATATGCATTGGAACAGATAGCAAATTTTGCTCCATCCAGACGAAATATCAGTCCTCTTCCCCCGACTATATTCTTGAGTTTTACCGCAAAATCCCTGAGCACAGAATTGCCATATGCATATCCGTACATCATATTGATGCTGTTGAACATAGATATGCCTATAGTCATTATGCTCATGGTCTGTTTATTGCTTAGATGGTGCGTTATATACTTGGTGTACTCCTGCTGGTTATGAAGATTGGTCACAGGATCAACTCCGTCGATTACCCCGTGATTGATAACTGTTCCTACAAAGAACTCCGGATCACCGTTTTCCTTCTTCGTGATAAATCCCCGGCACGTACATACCACATACTCACCTTTCTTGTTGCGCATTCTGTATTCTACATCGTGATACTTCTTACGGCCTGCAAATACAGCATCTATATCCTGCTCAAATGCGGCTCTGTCCTCAGGATGTATGAGAGATTCCCACACACTCTTCGTATCATATATATACTGTCCCGGAAGTCCGAAATAGTCAACTGCGCTGGCAGACCACTTCGTCACATTCGTTTCCAGATCACTCATAAATATATAATTTCTTATGGTTGTCGCCGCAAGTGCATCAAATATCCTGTCTGTCTTGCCGAGATTCCTGTAATGTGGCACTTCTCCATCAGCGTGTCCCACGGCAATCCCTGCTTCCTTCTCCACGCTTTCTCGTCTTTTAACCTCAGGATGTTTTGCGTAGAACCTCTTCTTATCTTCATACATCCTGCGCTCAGCCTCATTCATAATCTGATCAATAGTATCAGGTTCAGCCTTCCACACTGCTCCAAAAGCCACCGGTGCCTCATCCTGCTCATCTATAAGATTCCTGTATCTGGCTACGATTGAATTGAATGTCTGCTCACTCACATCCATGATCACAACCACAAACTCATCTCCGCTTATCCTATAACAGGCATTCTCGCCAAATTGCTGAGCAAGCATCTGGGATACTCTCTGAAGATATAAATCCCCCTCCTTGTGACCGAAATGATCATTCACATACTTCAGCTTGTTCACGTCATTAAATATAAATCCAACAGGCGGCTTATCAGCTCTGACTGCATACGCATCGCACAGTATATTAAATGAATTACGGTTTCCGAGATGGGTAAGAGCATCCTTATAACTATAAAACTCCAGCAGTTCCTGTCTCTCTATGCTCTCCATATATTCCTCATGTATATCTCTTGTGTACAGATAGAACACCTTATTATCCTCTCTGTAATCAGCAGTAGGAATAACCTCAGTCATCACCCACCTGAACGCCATGTCCAACTTTCTCTTATAGCGTATCGTAAATCTGTCATGTCCATTGGCAAAATACTTTGTCAGACTCTCAGGTGACAGGCATTTTTTCACCTTATCTACATCATCCGGAAATATCTCTCCTCCAATCACCAGATTACTCATATAGTCATTGAGAGAGTTTCTCTTAACCTCATCTTTATTTCTGATATATCCTCCTCTGAGCGTCTCACAAATGTTGTGGGTCACATCTATTCTGAATATCCGTCTATACGCTCTCGTAAGCGTTCGTATGCTGTCCTCCAAAACCAGAGTGTCAGGGCACACAATCTTCATGCCAAATACAACCCACTGTCCATCAGCCCTCGGCTCATTCTCTGCCTCTATATCCATGGCAACCCACTCATAATCCGCATCTGTCATCATACGGAATCTGAAGTTACGCACAATTGTCCTTGCTCCGGATTCAACGAGTGCCTTCACATTCTTCATATCACACATATATGCGAACTCCCCAACCTCATCAGGATGGCAGCATTCCAAGCCTCTGTTTTTTGCAAAATACGAAGAAACATCCTCAATATTGTCATAATCATCCGCATTGCCGTCAACATTGATAATGCTCACATATTCCCCTGTATCCAAATTAACGAGTGCAAGTTTTATATAATTGTCATACAGAATGTTCTGTATTTTATTTTTATAATCTATATTTTCAAGTGATGACTCTCTCAAAGAACCCCCTCCTTGCAGTTTTAATCCGTGGTTTATTTTACGCAACCGCTTTCATTATAGCATTTCAGCCATATTTTAAAAAGATGATTTTACATAAACACCTATTATTTAGCTAAATTTACATTTAAAAAGGTCGGTAAAAAAATGCTGTAACACATTTTCTTACCGACCCTTGTTAATTCTATATTCTATCTATGCGCATCCTTATAATCCGCAAGAAGCTTTTTGAACAGCATATCATACTCAGGATATGCCTTTCTAATAAACACAAGCTTGTTGTTGCCATCCAGCAGGCAATGTGAACTTGTACACAGCGTTCTGAGTTCTCCTGTCTTTTTGTCAACTATCTCATAAGAGAATCCAATGCGGACACCCGTGTACTCAGACAAGCTTACATGAATCAACACGTCGTCTCCGAAGTGGCACATACTCTTGTATTCAGCAGTTACACCGAGCACAGGAATTATATATCCGTCATCCTCTATAGACTTGTAATCCCAGCCTATCTGCTTCATCCAGTCAAGCCTTGCTTCCTCGATCCATCTGATGTAATTGGAGTGGTGTACTATCTGCATCCTGTCCGTCTCATAATAATAAACCGATCTCTCATACGGCTTGATATTATCCATATTTATATCTGTCATTTTCTTCACCTGATTTCTAACTTACTTCCAGTCCTTCTCTTTGATCTCAACACGTCTTACCTTGCCGCTGATAGTCTTTGGCATCTCATCAACGAACTCGATAACTCTAGGTCTCTTGTAGCTTGCGATGTTCTCCTTGAAGTATCTCTTGAGCTCCTTCTTGAGATTCTCATCGCCAACCGTACCCTCTGTGAGAACGATGGTTGCCTTGATCGCCTGGCCTCTTGTGCTGTCAGGAACTGATGTAACTGCACACTCAAGGACATAAGGGATCCTCATGATCTCATTCTCTATCTCGAAAGGTCCTACTCTATAGCCTGCAACCTTGATGATATCATCCACACGGCCGACGAACCAGAAGTATCCATCCTCGTCCTGGTAAGCTGTATCACCTGTGTGATAGAAGCCGTCATGCATAACCTCGGCTGTTCTCTGTGGATCCTTGTAGTACTCCATGAACAGTCCGTCCGGCGCACCGTCTGCGATGTTGATGACGATCTCGCCTGTCTCACCAGGAGCAGCAAATGTTCCATCTGTCTTCATGATCCTCACATCATACATTGGGCTTGCCTTACCCATTGATCCCGGTCTTGGAGTAGTATTCTCAAGGTTTCCAATGGTAAGAGTCGTCTCTGTCTGACCAAATCCTTCATATATAGTGAATCCTGTCTTCTCCTTGAATACGTCAAATACCTCAGGGTTAAGTGCCTCACCTGCTGTTGTGCAGTATCTGAGGGATGAAAGGTTGTATTTGCTCATATCCATACGGATAAGGATTCTGTACAGTGTCGGAGGTGCACAGAATGTTGAGATATTGTACTTCTCTATAAGCTTGAATATTGTATCTGCACTGAATGTGTCAAAGTCAAATACGAATACGCACGCCTCACACAGCCACTGTCCGTAGAGCTTGCCCCAGAGTGCCTTGCCCCAACCTGTATCTGAAACTGTGAGATGAACCTCACCCGGCTTATTGCAGTGCCAGTACTTTGCTGTAATGTAATGTCCAAGTGGATACAGATGATTGTGTGCAACCATCTTTGGATGCTCTGTTGTTCCCGATGTGAACATGACGAACAGTATATCATCCTTTCCTCCTACGGCATTCTCACCTGTAGGTCTTGGAAACTCAGTGCTGCACTCCATGATTCCCTCATCAAAGAAGTTCCATCCATCTGCAGGATGGTTCACAACGATCTTTGTCAGCTTCTCATCCGCAAATGTATCTATAGCCGCTGTAATTCCATCATCTGATGTACATACAACTGCTGAGACATCTGCCGCCTCGATTCTGTACTGATAATCAGTAGCTTTCAATATATTTGTCGCAGGTATTGCGATAGCTCCGATCTTGTGGAGTGCCATCATGGTGAACCAGTACTGGTAATGTCTCTTTAACACAAGCATTACCTTGTCACCCTTCTTTATACCCAGACTCTTAAAGTAGTTTGCTGCTCTGTTTGAATAATCCTTGATATCCTGGAATGTGAATTTCTTCTCGATCGTTCTATCCTTTGATACATAGATGAGCGCTGTCTGATCAGGCTCCTTATCTGCCAGAGCATCCATTACGTCGTATGCGAAGTTGAAATTCTCGCTGTTGGTGAACTCAATCTTGCTGAGAACTCCATTCTCATCGAGGGCTGACCTCACAAACTTTCCTGCTATTCCCTGCTCTGGTCTCATTTCTGTTGACATTCTTATTTCCTCCATAAACTATAAGTTCTGATAATATATATGGTAAAACGACTTTTCCGCCTTATAACATCGGCGATACCTGCCGTCTTCTATCTCAACTTAGTATAAAAAGTCTTCTAAGTTCGTAATTTTATCTAGCAATCAACATAAGCATTACTTTGATTTAAGTTTTTCATTAACTTTACACATAGTTTTGATTACTACATCCATATATTATCATATCTCTTTGCCATGTCAACATAAAATTAAATATTTTAATCCATTTTCACATATCCCCCCACCATTTTGCCTGCCCCTCCAAAAAGGGGTCAGGCACCTCCGAAAATTGGGGTCAGGCACCCCCAGCCGCAAAAGGCCCTGGCACCTTCCTCCAAAGGGGCCTGACCCCTCTGCTACCGTTAAACCGCCTGGCACCTACATTCAAAGGGGTCTGACCCCCTCGACTCTGCAAAAGTGCCTGACCCCTTTGGCACGGCTTACGTCCGCGACGTCAAAAAGGCATATGCCAGAGGGTGTCCCCGGAATTCCGGCAAGCACCACCTGACATACGCCTAATACTTTATATATTATAATTCTGTTTATTCGTTACCTGACGTTCTGCTGTGAGTCATGTCCCTGAACCTGATCCTGACTCTGCTGCATTCTCTTCTTGCGCATCTGTGATTTGTATACAAATATCGCTGTGAGAACCGACACGCCCACGAATATCAGCACACATATCACAAATATCATGCCTGTTGTCATGTTGCTGTCCTCCTGTAAATGGGCATCAGCCATCCCAGGGGGCTGTCCTGATCAAGAGCTGACACATCCATTATTTGATCTTTTTTAATCTCTCAACATATCGATCTTATCTGCACCCTGTTTCTCAAGATTCTCAGTGATATTGATGTCTGTTGACTGATCCAGTGCAGTCTTTCTGTCTCGCATCGCCATGTTCGGATCCCTGTGTCTTGAAGGGCCGCCCACACAGCCGCCCTCGCACGCCATACCTTCCATGAAGTCATCCTGAAATCTGTTGAACTTCATGAGGGTCAGTGCCTTCTTGCATGCATCTATGCCATCACATTTGCACACCTTTACCTCATCCTCACAACCAAGCTCCTTCATACTCTCTATGACTGCCGCTGTTACTCCACCTGCATTTGCAAATTTCTTGCCGAACAGTGTGGACTGATCGTTGTCCTCAGCCTCTGGCTCGAGCTTGACATCCTTCGCCCTCAGCATAGCCCTGATCTCACCATATGTCAGCGCATAATCAGCAGACTCCTTTTCTCCGGCAGCGCTCTCAGCCTTCTTGCCTATGCAAGGTCCGATGAACACTGTCACCGCATCCTCATAATTCTCCTTGATATATCTTGAAACAGCACACATAGGTGACACAGTCTCAGATATCCTATCCGCCAGCTCAGGAAAATGCTTCTCAACCAGGAGCTTGAATGCAGGACAGCATGATGTGGTCTTCTTCTTGCCTTCAGCCTTTGCCTCCAGCCACTCCTTCGCCTCCGCCATGGCTGTCATATCGGCACCAAGTCCCACATCAACAGCATCATAGAAACCTATCTTCTTCATGGCCGTTCTCCAGCTCGCCATGGTGATATCCGCACCGAACTGACCATATGTAGCAGGTGCGAACATGGCAAATACCTTCTTGCCGGCTCTCATGTCGTTTATTATATCTACTATATAAGATTTTGATCCTATTGCGCCAAATGGGCACTTGTGAATACATGAACCACAGTCTATACATTTGTCCTTGTCTATGACCGCTATACCTGTTCCATTCTCAGCAACGGATATCGCTCCCACGGGACAGCTTTTGATACAAGGTCTCATCAGATCTGCAATGGCATTGTACGGACATGCTTTGGCACACTGTCCACACTCTTTACATTTTGATGGATCTATGTATGACTTGTCACGGCCCATGCTGATCGCACCGAAACGGCATGCCTGCTGACAGGCTCTTCCCATACACTTCTGACAGTTGTCAGTTACTACATAACGTGAGATCGGACATCCTTCACAGGCAGAATTGATGATCTGTACCACATTGCCATCATCTTCCGTACCAGGTGCTTTGCCCTCAGCAAGCCTGACCCTCTGTCTGATG
>URJI01000071.1 GCA_900548215.1 uncultured Coprococcus sp.
TCCTTTGCCTCCTCATATGCCTTCTCGATCTCACCATAAAGCTTTGCACGAAAGTCCTTCGTCACCGGGTAGCAGATATCCTGATAGACATCCTTGCCATTCTCATCCTTCTGCTTAGTTCTGTAAGATGGCATAGATACAAATACCTTCTCCTTGCCCTGAAGAATGTTTACATTGTTGACTATGAAACAGTCCTCAAAATAAATTCTTGCAAGTCCGCGGATATTGCTGCCTTCTCTCTCATACGGAGTCACTGTTACGGAAAACTGTGGTGGCTCTATCTCCTTTGCGTAACCACGATCAGACTGCCCCTGATTCTTCACACGCCCAAACTCAGCCAGAATACTTCCATAGAGTTCTTCACGAAAATCTGACGTGATCGGATTGCATACATCCTTAAATACTGTCGCCCCATTCTCATCCTTCTCGTTTGACTTATATCTCGGCATTGATACAAAGAGCTTCCCGTTCTCCTTGTTCTGAACAACTGCGATATTTGTTATCTTGAATGAATCCCCGAATACTACAGTTGCAAATCCCTTCACATTACTATCCTGCTTTTTAACTTCATTAATCTTAATTGTGTATTTCATACATTTATCCTTGCAGGCTCATATATTTACCTGCATTTTCCTTTCCTTTATTTGTTCACGTTTTCTGTGATAATCTCACACGGAAGATTTGCAATTTCTCCCGCTGTCATTCTTCCATCAAAATAGTCATAGAGCGTACCTTCCATGTCCTCTGCTTCATAGCATATATATCTGTTTCTGTCAGAATCTTCCCTGTAAATAACAGTCACCACTTCATCTGGCATGAACATCTGCTCTTCATTTTCAAAATAACAGATAATGCCTTTATGGAGTTTTATTCCAACACTTTCCAGATACACGTAATACCCGCTTATAACGATCTGAATATTATCCTCTGTGATTGCTATATCATCTGCAATTTCAGACATATCCATCTGCTCTATGATTTCTTCCGCATCTTCAAATCTGCAATTTCTACTCGTCACTATCACCCGCCTTTACTGGCGTGCACCTACTGACAAATCTCTGAGTGCCGTAATTTGCACAGGTAAAGAGTGTAAGCAGCTCTTTATCTGTCTGTTCCGTTACTGTGTCATCATGCGGTTCTACAATGCTTGTTTCTGCCACCCTGTACACATGCTTATTTTCTTTTTTATCAAAAACTTCTATCTCATCCCCGATTTTTAGCCGTGATAGATTGGTAAAGAAAGTTCCATTTCTGCTTCCATTGTGACCGCACAAAACGCAGTTGCCTCTTTCGCCTATATCTACTGTCTCACTCATATGTTCTATCGCATAAGCGATCGCTCCTGCATCAGATCCTTCCACAACCGGATATCTGATATCTATGGCTTTGATGGAAATGATGCCGATGACATCTTCTTCGGATAAAATGGCCTTATCCGCTTTACTAAGACTCTCTTTTTTCTCAACCTGCTTTTTCTCTTTAGTTTCTTCTCCATCTTTTTCCTCCACGGTCTGTTCATACTGCTTTATCAGTTTGTCTGTCTCTGCCAGGCCATGAAAATGGTAATAAAAAGGGACTGCACATATGACAATCCCTGTTATGATGCAGATAACTGCTATTATATTTTTTCTCACCCTGCAACCTCCCAGGTATCATCTGTCCATAGTCTGACAGTTATCGTTTTGTTATCTTCTTGTGTCCTTATCCTCTGTGCCATATGTCATTTTACCTTCTGCCACGCTGCACTCTTTTCTTGTACTATCATTTCTTGCAATGTCCGAAGCACAAGTCCTGCTGTTTTCAAGATCCAACATAGCATTTAACTCTCCCTGCCTGGCAAGTTTTGTTCTAAGCTCTTCCTCATAGGCAAATGGTTTTTCATATTCAGTCTTCGATGCTTCAAGGTCACCTTTATACTGCTCTATCTTCTTTTCCAGGAATTCAATATTATCCTGTATTCCATTAAACAGATTCTCCAGCTTTACCATATTCCCGACCGGACTTGTAGACAGCTCTGTCTTGTAATCTGTCTTTCCTCTGAGTACCAGGTAGTTGATATCAAGGAAGTTTTTCCCCACCAAAAGCTCAAAACCCTTAAACATTCCTATACTGCTTATCTCACCTGTCTTACACCTTGATATAGCTTCAAGCATGCCTGTACCACCGTCAGTCCGCTCAGTAAATGTGATATTTCCTATTTTTATTGCAAAGTCTACGCTGGCAAGTACAGCCTGATCCCGCATTTCCACATCCTGCTTTACACAGGCAAGCTTCTCCTCTGCAACTTTGATAAGCTTTGGAAACCGAATCATGAAATTATCCTGAAGGCCATATTTCTGACTGTCATAGGATGCCTTTAAGAGCTTTAGTCTCTGTACATCATTATCTATCTCCATCTTTTCTTTGATCACGGGATTTCCGGTTGCCACTGCCTTTATCTCTGCATATGACAGCGTCGCCTCATCAATATCCTCACATGTTCTTGAAACAGCCCTGCTTGTCATAACCTGACTTATAAAGCGCTGCTTGTTCTCAACTAAACTCCAGCTGTATGCATCAAATGTTCCCTTTGTCACATAGCGGTAAACTGCAACCGACTCATTCTCATTTCCCTGCCTGAGTCCTCGTCCTTCTCTCTGCTCGATACACGATGGTTTCCACGGACAATCTACGTGATGCATGGCTACAAGATGCGTCTGCACATTTACACCCGTGCCGCATTTATCGGTTGAGCCAATCAGAATTTTCTTCTTACCGGTACGCATATCTTTAAAAAGTGTCTCCTGCTGTGCATCTGATTTTGCATCGTGTATAAATGCTATCTCATCCGCTGGGATTCCTTTTCTTACAAGCTCTGTTTTCAAGTAGTTGTAAACATCAAATTCACCCGATGCTCTAACCTCATTTCCTGAATGTTGCCAGTAATTCTCTGCCAGCATGGATTCATTCCAGGTTTCCTTTGGTGTGCCGATATCAGAAAATATCAGCTGACATCCTATCTTACCTTCCTCTTTCGCTTTCTCATATTCCATAAAGACATTATCAGCAACCTTATTGAGCTTGCCATCTGTATTATTGGGAGCTGCTGCCTCTAGCAGTCTTGCATCGGTTCCAAGCAACCTCGCCTCATGAGTAATTTTTAAGAAATTATCAACACTAGGATCAACTCCACCCCCACGAATACGTTCTGCCCTTGCTACAAATTCCTCCATAACCTGCTTTACATACCAGTCAGGCTCACTTTCCACAATGACATACTTTCCATCTCTAAGCTCCGGAACAGGCAGATCTAACATATCCTTTGTCTGCACATCTGCAACTTCACGGAACACATTCATCAGTTCCGGGAGATTTGTGAATTTATTGAATCTGCTCTTAAAGCGGAATCCACTGCCCTCAACTGTCAGCTCCAGTGCCGTCGTCACCTCGCCAAAGTTCGCAGCCCATGCGTCAAAGTGATATATTCCCATCTGCTCTAGCTTCTCTCTCTGAAGATAAAGCTGCATGACATACAGCTCACACATGGTATTGCTGATTGGTGTACCAGTTGCAAATACAATTCCCCTGCCTCCATTCATCTCAGATATATACTGACATTTCATCTGCATATCAGTTGCCTTCTTTGAACCTGTAGAACTTATGCCAGCCACATTATTCATCTTTGAAAATATGGCAAGGTTCTTAAAACTATGCGCCTCATCTACCATGATGGAATCAATCCCCAGTTCTTCAAAAGTGATAAGGTCATCTTTTCTGCTTTCATCTGTAAGCTCCTTTATCTGCTCCTCCAGTTTTTTCTTCTGTGCTTCCATCTGCTTGATTGTCCAGCGCTCACCATTTCCCGCTTTCATCTCTGTTATAGAATACGATATTTCCTCTATCTGCCTATCTATCATGGCTTTCTTCCGCTCAGCCGATATAGGTATCTTCTCAAACTGAGAATGACTCATAATAATACAGTCATAATCGCCTGTTGCAATACGCGATATAAACTGCTTTCTTCTGCTCTTTTCAAAGTCTCTTTCTGTAGCAACCAGTATGTTCGCTGAGGGGTAAAGTCTCAGAAACTCACTTGCTGTCTGACCGATCAATGATTTTGGAACAACCATCACAGTCTTATTTGCGAGTCCAAGTCTCTTCTGTTCCATACATGCTGCCATCATCTCAAATGACTTTCCAGCTCCCACGCAGTGGGCAAGCAGTGTATTCCCACCCATCAGGATTCTCGCCACAGCATTTTTCTGATGAGGTTTCAGTTCAATCTCCGGATTCATTCCTGGAAACTGCAGGTGACTTCCATCATACTCACGAAGTCTCACATTGTTGAAAGTCTCATTGTAATATGACACATACTTTGTTCTACGATCCGGATCAGAAAACAGCCATTCCCTGAACGCCTCCTTCATCAGATTCTGTTTTTCTCTGGCAAGCATTGTCTCATTTTTATTGACCTCATAATGATATTTACCATCTCCATCATCAATCCGATCCTTTACCGTAACAGTCCGAAGATTTAACGTATTCTCGAAAATAGAATAAGCGTCCATGCGGCTTGTACCATATGTTTTGGTTGCAGCCACTGAACGCTTATCCAGTGATTTATTTTCAATAAACCATTCCATATTGAGTTTGTTTAGGTGTATCTGTATTCCACTGCTATACCACTGGCTTCTTGCAGCCCTTGCTCTTTTAGGTGTGTTAAGCAGTTCGTAGATAAACTGCTCGTAATCCTCCGGTTCTATCCATGTGGTCCCTATCTTCACATCTATCTCAGAAGCATCAAGATCTTTAGGCTGCACCTGCATAAGCGCAGATACATTTGCCTGAAACAACTCTCTTTCCTCCGGCAAAATATCTGGAGCATTCACAGCAGCTCTGGCAATTCTAAGCTTATCCCTCACATTACCTGAATGATATTCATCTGCTGTCTCCCATCCGGAATTCGGATTATTTGGATTGTACGCTGATGGATTTAAGAATATCAGACCAGAAAGTTCATCGATCATGATTGCTCGTTTCAGTTCTTTTTCAGCCTCTTCCGAGAACGTAATCTCATCAATGCCTTGCCCCGCTTTCTTTGCAAATGAAACTTTTGCTTTTGTCAGGTCTGGCTCATATATACTGAGCATATATGGAATATTGACTGTTCCGAATTCATTGATTGAGACATTCAGTGCCTCCACGGCAGTTGCAACATGATCTATCAACATTTTTGCTTTGATCGTCTGTTTATAGAACATATCAGCCTTTTTCACATGTCCATCCTCATCAACCTCCTCCAGCGAACAAAGAAGCGGATAATCGCTGTCATCTCGAAATGCCCGGCTGTTTGCCTGTGATGTGATAGGACCATATCTTTCTGAAAATCTGTCATACTTCTCATTTAATTTTCTTTGTCCCTCTTCAAGCTGCTTGTCACTGCATCCTTCTGTCTGTATATCAATCAAATATCTTGTAGCAGTTCTTATTTCATCCATCGCCTTGATTCTTTCCTCCACTGTATTTGACACCTCCCTTCGGTACATCTGGGAGTTTTCTCTGTAATACAGTTTTCCGTTTACAAAACAGAATGAAAAATTCCGAACATCGGGATCTGCCGGAATAATATCCTCGCTTTTCTCCTCTGTCTCTTCCAGGCACTCAAATTCTGTAAGTTCTGCATGCATATTCTGAACCGCTTCATTCAATGCCTCATACAGATTAAAGTTCGGATCGAGATTGACGCAGGTTGTATATCTGCTGTCTTTTCCATAGATACGGTTATCATATTCCATGTGACCAAGCACCATCTCCGGGTGCTCTACATAATAAGAATTTATTGGTATTCCATCATCTGTATATCCGAGATGCACCCAGTCCGGCTCCACATCCATCTTGCGCTCTCTTTTCTGAAAAAACATAATATCACACGTTACTTCTGTACCGGCATTATCCTTAAATGCTGTATTTGGAAGTCTCACTGCGCCTATCAGTTCTGCCCGTTGTGCAAGATACTGTCTTATTGCAGGATTGCTTTTGTCAAGCGTTCCCTTTGTTGTAACAAATGCCACGATACCACCAGGTCTCACCTGATCAAGCGCTTTTGCAAGGAAATAGTCATGAATACGAAAGTTGTATTTGTTATATTTTTTATCGAAGACCTTATAATCTCCAAATGGTACATTTCCAACCGCTACATCAAAAAAATTATCAGGATACTCTGTATGCTCAAAACCACCGATAATGATATTTGCCGTCTGATAAAGCTGCTTTGCAATTCTTCCTGATATCGAATCAAGCTCTACACCATATAAATTTGCACTGCGCATGCCGGCCGGAAGGCTCCCAAAGAAATTACCCGTTCCCATACTGGGCTCTAGCAGATTACCGCCATGAAATCCAAAACTAATAAGTGCTCGATTTATACAGGTGCATATAACAGGCGAAGTATAAAATGCATTGTTTACTGTTGCCCTTGCCGCTGTATATTCTTCATCATTAAGCAACGCTTTCAGCTCTTCATACTCCATTTCCCAGTCAGAATTTTTGTCATCAAATGCCTGTGGGATTCCACCCCACCCCGCATACTTTGATAGCACCTTCTGCTCCTCATATCCGGCAAGTCTTCCTTCTGTTTCCAGTGTCTTCAGGAGCTTTATCGCTTCAACATTCCATTTGTATCTTGTCTTTGCACCGCCAATCGGAAGATCCCAGAGATTATAATGATAATTTCTTTTCTCTGGATCTGACTCTCCTGATTTATCAGCCGAAATGACATAGGGCACATTTTCTTCATCTTTTTGCTTTTCACCCTCAATCTCTTCACTATATTCTGCCATTGTCACCAATCGGTCTTCTATGGCAAGATCTTCATCTGTAAGCTCATTTATAGGCGTATCTGCATTTTCTGACCGGTCATACGCTTCCCGTTCATTTCTCCTGGCTGAGTCGTAGCTTTCCGGTTCATCTGGTATTGCAAAATCATCCAGTGTCTGCTCTGACACTTCTGGATGATATTCCCCTGTCATTATGAGGGCTCCTATTTCCTCCTCCACTGTTCTCCAGGAAACATAACCTTCCTTTTCCCCCTCTTCATCCCGCCATTGCAAATGAATGCCACTTCCTTTGAATGTGTCATAACCATGCAGTCCATATCCATCTATCGGCCATCCTGCACCACCCATTCCGTATTCCTTACGGATTTCTTTCGCCCTTGTACCAGCATCGAACTCGTTTTCATATATTTTACAGATTCTACTCTTACCGCCTGCAAAACCTGAACCACGAAGAAGAACCTGTCTTATATAACCTGCAGGAATCATCGTCTCCTTCTTTGGATTCAGATAATTGTATTTGCCTGATAGTGCTTCTTTTTTATCTGCGTCAAACTGCTTTATATATGAGTCATCTGTACTCTGAGCTGGTATATCAGAGCCATATTCTGCATCAAAAAAGGAGGCCTGTCTGTATGTGACTGCTTCCTTTCCTGTACCAAATGAATCAAGCTCATTCAGTTCTTTATTAAATTCTTCATCATCCTCTAATGATACCTGTAAACTATCTCCATAAGGACGATCTCTTCTGCCATCATCTTTGCCTGTTCTCTGAGTTTCCACATCTCCATGGTACTGCTCGGATTCACTGGTCTGTGCGACTTCAGATACTGTGTCATCAACTGATCCAGCATATGATTTGCTTCCTCGTCCACTTCCTTCATCTTCTCTGTCATTCTTCCGAACCGCAGCAGGCTCTTGTACCTCGCCTCCTCGTTCTCCTTCAGATAATTCATCGCCAGAAGTCCGTACTTTCCGATCTGCGTCAGGCTCTCTGTCTCGTCCGGTGCCTGAAGATCCGGGTACAAAATCCCGTCTACCTCCCTGTAGTTCATCTCTACTTCCATATGCAATTCTCCTTTCCTTGGTGGCTGCCTCGCAGTCCCTTCCATATGCTCTAAGAACATTACAGGAGACATCGCATATGAGAGAACCAAGACGGTAAATCATATCTTCATCCGTTATGTTTACAATCTGACTGAAGTCCTGTTCTTCTGCAGACAAGTCAAATCCACATCTCGTACCGACAACATACAAAATACTCTTCTTCACAATATCATAAATATTCTCTGCATGCTGTAAGCTCTCACGTTTTTCGTTTTCTTCAATAATCACACTGCCTGTAATCTGTGAAAACTCGGAAATACGTTCTCCGAATTTCTCTTCCATTATCTCCTGAACCATCTGTTTTGTAAAGTCCTTTAATGCTGTTACTGAGTCTTCCCTTGAAAGTCTCTCGTATGCGGGATACCTGCCATTTTCTGTCTGGTAATTCATGAACTTTTCAAGACTGTCTCCCTCCAAATCCCATGTGAGTTTTGTCTGTCTTCCTCCGGTGTCACTGATATCAAACACGTACCGCATATATGGTTTTAATGCTTTTGATGGGTAGATGGCAGCTCCCTTGCTGCCACGCTTTACAAATCTACCCACCTTTTTCCATGTGTCAAAGTCAGCAACCAGAGTAGCGTGCGGCTTCTGAGCATATACCATAAGAATGTTATCAAACTCATATCGGTATATCTGTCCTGCAAGCCGAAGTACAGATTTCCAGGCATCCTGTGACTGTGTCACTTCGTGTATCACCTGCTCATATATCTGCCTTACCTTATTATCTACTCCCATCTATGCTACCTCCGCCTATTCATTTATAAGATCACGAATCTCCCTGTATGCCTTATACTCCTCACGATCAAGCGAAAGCCTCATAACATCATCTCCTGAATTTTTCAGTTTCTCATGTTCTGCAATGAGCTTTCTTCCAAGTCTGAGTGTTACATAATTCTGCTTGCAAAACTGCATGCTCTCCTTGAACGAAAGTACATCATCATGCTCAAGCATTTCACCGATATATGAGATATGTTCCTGAAGCTTTGTCCTAACCACCTTTGCCTGATCAACGCTAAGCATAATTGTATGCTTTGTCTCCTTTGACTCATCCCACTCTTTCTGAAGCTCCCTTATCAGATACTCCATATTCTTAAGTACCTTGTCCATCTTGTTTTTCTTAGACATAAATCTATTCCTCCTTCTTATTGAACACTAGCCATGCAAAATCGCCTTCGGCGCGTGCATCATTGGCTACATGTCAAGTTTTCATAGAAGACTTGACACATCTTTTTCTTCACAACAATGGGCAGGGAATAGATCTCCTGCCCTAGCTTCACCTATGGTCTTCCAACAAATACAATACAATCCGGTGCCACAACCTGCCTGAACACCACACCGTACGCAGTATCTCTTGCATCAACCATCATTCCATTTCCAACGTATATCGCCACATGACCGATATGCAGATATCCTCCTTCATTTGGATCAAAGCAGTAAAAGATTAAATCGCCCGGCTGTATGTCTTCATATCTGACACCTTTTCCTGCCAGACTTAGCCCCTGTGCTTCATATCCCGCTGTGGTTGCACCACCATAGCTGATATCTACTCCAGCTTCAAGCCAGGCATAGTAAACCAGCGAACTACAATCATAAGCCCGCCCGCTGTGTCTGAGTTCCTGACTGTATGGATATCCAACCCTTGTCAGTGCAAATGTTACCGCTTTTTTCTGCTTTGCATCCTTTATATCCTTTACCCAGTCGTCTATCTCTTTCTGAGTTAATGATGACTGCGGTGTGACACCTGTTGACGAACCAAACATTGACATCATCTGCGCCACAAGTTCTTTGCGGTTATCATCAAAGGCATATTCAGTGATCATATCAGTATAATGCTTCAGCTTTACATTTACATAAAATACAGTCCGCTTAACTTTCTTCCCGTCATCCTGTTTTATCTGCTCTGAGCCTGTGCTAGTTGTGTAAGAACACATATCGTCAAACACTTCTTTAAGTCTCCTCTTTGAAGTATCATTCATAATAGTTGCAGTGTCTTCCACACCATACTTCACCATATATACAGCAATAATATCGTTGTAGTTTCCTGCCTGCTGTCCTTCTGCGCCTACATACACTATCTGTCCTGTGTCACAGCCGGAATGTTTATTTATCAGGTCATTGATCTCCCTGTTGAAATCCTGCATATAAGCACTCGTCACCGTCGTAACTGTATCTCCCTCCTCAAGCGGAGGCAGAAAAAATGCAAACGGTGAATTATACAAAACAGCAATCACGCCTACAATCGGAGTCACTGTGACCGCAATGAGCAGAACAAGCATAAGAAAGAATCCCGCTACAGCCGTTGCCATCTTCTTTGCAGGTATTGACAATCTGTTAAGCAAAAGATCTCTTACCATCTTCCCTACACTATCCTGCTGCTTATCCTGCTCCTTCATCTTATCAAGGAAAAATCTGATCTTTCGACTCCTGCTGTTGGCTTTCACATTGGCTTTGTCTATCTCTTCACCAACCTTTTTCCCAACTGCCTCACCTACAGCAACTCCAATCACCGGCGCAAGCGGTCCTGCCTCAGCACCCGCAGCTGTTCCTGCAGCTGTAGCAGCTGTCTTTGCTGTCACCTTTGCGGTTTCTTTTGCCGCCAGCTTTGCAGTCTCCTTTGCTGTTTCTTTTGCCGCCTTTTTCGCAGTATTCTTCGCTGTCTTTTGAGCTATCTTATTTCCTGCCTTTGCTTTCTTGATACGCTTCTTCGCCGCTTCAATTGCCTGTTTTTTTGCGATATCAGTTGTGCCACCTGTTATTCTCATAGCAGGCATTCCAGCCACATTGGCAATATAAGCGGCGTCCCTTATTTCATCTCCACCTTCCATCTGACTAAGCGCAGTCTGAACACCGGCTGAACCAGCAATCCTGATACTCCCTGTCTTTGTCTTGACAGACTTCTTTGATTCCATAATCGCTGAACGCAGATGTGCTGACATGCCCTTTCTGCCTCGTTCTGACATCTTGGTCTTCGCCAGCCTGTTCTTTGATATGCCACTTATAGTTCTCCCCTTATCCCCCCTGCTTGATGTCAATACATTTGCTCCCCTAACCTCCACATGCCTTGCCATATGCGTATGAAGCTCAGCCTTTTTCTTTGTGTGTATCACCATCGGCTTGTCACCCACCTTCTTGATTTTCATATATCTCACCTACCTTCTACATCCATTGCCACCCACCTTTTTATGATAAAAGGGCAAAAAAATAGCCATCTGGGCGATGAAACCCAAATGGCTTATATAATATTATTATTTTCAACTATACCTATCTACTACGGAATATATGGAACATTATCCTCATCAAACTCTCCGCCATATATTACATCATAATATTGTTTTCCGTACAAGTCCCCATTATACTGTGTGCCTTGATATTCATATGCTGTATATGGATATTCACTATTATTTTTCCATGTATACTTTGTAACCTCTTCAAACAAATCCATGACTTCGCTCTTGCTAAATTCATTAACTGGAAATACGAAGTAATCATATGTCCCATCCTCTAAGTCACTTTCATAACCAAAATTCTTTGCAGAAACAACATGATATTTTCCCATAAATATTCTCCCTTCGTTTAAAGTTCATTTTTTATTATTTTACAACACATGAATTATTCTTTATTCAATATCTTCCAATATCCAAATTTTCTTGAACCTTCATGCTCTATATAACCATTATCCCTCAGAAATGCTATGCCTTTATCAACAGTTGTCTTCCCTTTACCTATTTTCTCTGCAATTTGACTTTTTGATATATTGGGATTATCTCTAATAATATCTAGTATACTGCTTTGTGTTTTATTCAATGGTTTTATTTTTTTATCATTTTTATTACCCATCTGATCAGACATTACATTAATCCAATTAAATGGTATTGTAACAACAATTGAATTATCTCTAAATTCAAATGCCTCTTTGCCATACTTGCTTGTGATTTTAGGCACGCCTCTTCCTGTTTTTTCACTAATATGAAGCTGTAAAAATATCTCTGATAGTTTTTTATTAACAGGAATTGATTCTCCAGAGAAAAATCCTTCTATCGTTTGATTTTTAGGCAAAGTTCCCCTTGATAATATCTCAATTCTATCTGAGTAGACCGTAATCATTGGCTCATTTCCATCCACCCACTTATTATGAAGAAAGGCATTTACTATTGCCTCTCTAAACGCATCATTGTCAAACAGAGGTACTTCCTTTCTTTCAACAATCCGATCAACCTCATCCGCTTGTATGATATTAAGGACATCACCATATCTCAATACTTCATCAAGAGAATACAAAAGGCATTGATTCCCAAACTCCCGAACTGAATACATGTTATCAGCTTTTGTGGTACCTGAAAAAATAGCCACTCTGATAGGAATATGTGAATTATCTGATAACAACTGAGCCATAATATTATATTTCCCTGATTGTGTATACAACCCCAAGTTCTTTTTAAACTGCTCTGTATTTAACTTAACACCCTTTGCGCCATAATAAATTTGAAGTTTTTCAAACGACAGATCCTGATATTCGCTTTCGGTATTTTCTATTGTCGGGAATCCTTCTCGAAGCATCGTAAATAAAAAAGATTCCTTTTCTGGGTATTTTCTAAGCTTTTCTTTGCTTGACCCAATTCTTATATATCGTTCCTCAGCAAATGATATTGGAATCATTTTGGCTGCCGGAATCACAAGAACAACTACTCTTTTCTCTTCTAGTGTAATTTCTTCGAATCGAAAATCCACATATGGTGATAACTGTCTCGCCAAAAAGTGTTTTAATGGTTCTCCATTTACATCCTGATCTGGATTAAATTTAGTTCCTGTAACTTTGTGGGTAGCATCATGTATCCCCCATACTAAATATGCATAATCCTGCTCATCGTATGCTGCACTATTTGACAACGCCGAAATATATTCACCTATGCCTTTCGCATTAAACCAATTTTCTTTAAATTCAAACCATTCTCGTTCCGTATCATACGCCCTGAGATTGTTGACAATATGCTCTAAATTATACATTTACCAGAACCCCCAGTTTATTACCCACCTTATTACCCACCTGTAAAGGTGGGTAATAAAATCAGATACCATTTATTACAATTTATTATTGTTCTCATGAACACCAAAATTTATTCTCTACATTATTGTAGTAATCTTATCACAACAAAAGATTCTTCGCCACATATATCTTACAAAGCATCTACCCTCTCCCGCGCCTTCTGCTCGGCGATACGCTCATGAATATTTGTATTATAAAGCTTATAAAGACTTGTATCCTTACCGATCTGATTATCAAATGGTATTACAACATTACCACATTTTAAAAGTCCCATACCAGACTGACTGTTTGTGACAAAACGAAGCTGCGCATCTGACACTCCGATTACTTCTGCCATCTTTGCACTGTCAGTATTTGCCTGTTTCAATAGTGCAACAAACTCAGAGTTGGCAAGCATTGTGGTAGCTGTATAGTTCTGTAAAAGATCAACAACATTCTGTGTGATACCAGTACAGAGTCCGCCCTGCTTCCTGACCTTCTTCCAGAGCTGCTGTAAATACTTTGCGGAATACTCTGAATTTAAAAGAACATGAAACTCATCTATATAGAGCCATGTTGCCTTTCCTCTCTTTCCATTTTCCACAATACGCTGCTGTATCGACTCCATCATAACAAGCATAGTAATCGGGCTAAGCTCTGTTCCAAGGTCTCGTATACCATAAACCACAAAGCGGTTATCTACGTCTACATTTGTCTGATGATTAAAGATGTTAAGCGAACCATTGACAAAAAGTTCCAATGATAGGGCTACCTCCTTTGCTTCCTCCTCCGGCTGAGCCATAAGAATCTCATAAAAGTCACTCATGACAGGGATATACTTCTCTCTGCTTCTGGCTATATCTATATACATCTTTCTTACGCATCGGTCGATGATAGACTTCTGACGGGAATTTAACGAATCCCCAATACACTGCTCACAGAGTCCTAGCATGAACTCGCCCTTTTCTCTAACCCATCCCTTTGTATCGTTCTGATCAAGATTCCATACATCCATAGAAAGCGGATTCACATAATTATCCGTATAAGTAGACATATTTACTACTGTGCCTCCATAGGTATGAGCTACATCAAAATACTCATTCATAGGATCAATAACGATGATCTCATCATCACCGGATAAGAACACCGAACCCATCTCCATCTTACAGAAAAATGATTTACCTGATCCCGACACTCCGAAGGTAAATCCATTTCCATTTATCAGCTTCTTCCTGTTACCAATATTGATGTTCTTGCTTACCTGATTTATACCATAATAATTGCCGCCTGCATCATTAAGCTCCTGCACATTAAATGGCATAAGAACCGCAAGCGACTGGGTAAGCATAGTTCTCATTGTCTCAACCTGCCTGACACCAATCGGAAGAGCTGTATTCTGTTGATGAGCAAAAGATATTAATGGAACATACGCGAAACACACTACTTATTTCTACAGAACATATTTAACATTTCATTATAAAAAATAAAGACGTCCTGCATTTTTTCTATGCTGACGTCTTTATCTTATAATCCTATCTTGGGGCAATCTTATTATATCCACATTACTCAGTTAATTTTTTGTGTACCAGTTAGTGTACCATTTTTTTATGAATTATATAAATTTATACTAGATTTTATGTATCTAGCAATCACCGAAGAACCCTTGATTTATAAGGCTTTATCGATATTTATGAGGATATATAGAATTATGAAAATTAGGCTGATAAATAACGATACCTAATTTCATGTATACCTCCTTGGGGACGTTCCTTCTGTAACAAGGAGTGTCCCCTGTCTCTAATTCATGTCGATATCAACTGACTGTTTATTTCTTTGTTCTCTTTGTCTCAATATGAACACAGCCAAAACACAATATCCTTTATTCCAGACACTCCGCAATACACCCGGCCCATTCTTCCAGATCATCAGCTCTTCTGTTCTCGCCGCTCATGTAGAAACTGGCTACTATAAGTTTCTTTCCTTTTCTCATAATCACACTCTCTGAGCCATCCCAATAAGCATCTACATCATCCAGCCCAGCTATCTTCATATCAATTTTCTCATAGTCAGACTGATGCTTTGCCCTCTGCACATAAGCCTGATAAAGTTTATCTGCCAGCCACTTATTTTTAGCCTCGTGATAGGTTATCACCAATCCACCATGACAT
>URJI01000072.1 GCA_900548215.1 uncultured Coprococcus sp.
AGCGTAACGATCATTACAGATACCATAATCAGACTTATCCATCGCTTTTTTCGTTCAGAAATAAAGTCTTTACCTTTTTCATAAAACTTCATCTTATTCCTCCTCATTATAAATTTTCATATGCTAATTCAGCATACAGTTAGACCATATCTCATATAGCAGTCACTATTTTCATTTTATTGTCCTCCTCTCATTTTTCGCATCTTAAAACGCTTATAGTCACTGCGTGCTCATATCTATATTTATAGTATATATTCACAAATATTTATGTCAATAGTGTATAATCATGTCATATTCATCTATTGTCTATCTTGCAAATATCAATGTTTATGTGCATTATTCACAAAATATTTTTGTTGAAAATCATATATATCTATTTCAATTTTCTGATTTTGATGGCTACTACATTCTATAAATTATCTTTAGTCATTATTATGTCCTAAGTAAATCTATAGTATATGTCATTTTAATTCAGACACAGTAGTATATAGTCATTCCATTTATGTACTGATAGTCTAACTTTATACGTAAACTTATTAACAATTAATCGTTTACGAATCAAATGAGCTTTCACTATTTACACACTGCCAATTCAGGCAGAGGAACGGAGTTTTACATGGACATAACCCAGGAAGTCGGCGCAAGAATACGCTACTATAGAACTGAAAAAAAGATCAGCCAGGAAAAGCTATCTGAAATAAGCAGCTTACATCCGTCATATATAGGTCAATTAGAACGAGGTGAAAAGACCCCATCTATCGAAACTATTTACAAGATAACCCGAGGTCTCGATATGTCACTTACAGATTTTTTTCATGACTTTGAACTCGTGACAGACGACTACGAAGAAACATATGCCTTGAAAGCCTACCGACTGATAGAGTACCAGTCAGCCCGCACTCAAAAGAAGCTTTACAATGTAATAAATGAAATTTTGACAATTATAGATTAAGCCACAAATAGAAAACCCCATTGGAATAATATGTTCTCATAATTCCAATGGGGTTTTCTATCTCTACTGTCCTTCTGTATTTTTTACATGTTCTTTCTGTTTTTACAATTTATGTACACATAAAATCAGCTATCTTCCTGCAACTGTTTCTTAAGCCGATTTATCTCTGCCAGCGCATTTGCCAGCTCTGCATTGCTCTTGTCAAGAAGAACTGTCTTCTCTGCTATAGCACTATCCTTCTCTGTTATAACACTATCCTTCTCCGCTATAACACTATCCTTCTCCGCTATAACACTATCCTTCTCCGCTATAACACTGTCCTTCTCCGCTATAGCTTCCTTATCCTCATCTATCTGCTTCTGCATCTCCTCTATCATGTAGTGTACCGTATTCTCATCAAGTATTTTAAGCGCTTCCGAAAACATATTGACCACCTCCGCAGGTTTGTCCAGATAACCTGCCATATCCACAAACACACTCTCCAGATAAGGGTAATCCGTCACCAGCTCATTCAATCTGTCAGTACTGTCAACTGATAACAGGGCAAGCCATCCGTTTAACTCATTTATAACCTTCTTATCTTTAGAATAGTAACTTTTATCGAATACGTCAAGCGCTATCAGGTAGTAATCCTGGAGCATATTCATCTCAATTCCGGTGTCAAATATTGTTGTTCCATGATGGACATAGGTGTCTTTATGTTCTTTTCTGAGGAGCTCTACAGGACTCTGTTCAAATATGATTATCGTATATACTTTTTTAAGATCACTATATGTGAATTTCTTTCCTTTCTGCTCCCTTACTCTGCTGTACTGACGCAGGAGAAGGTCTGCGGAATAGCAAGACATCCTCTGCGCCGGGAAAAGATAGGATATCTTCTGTATCTCTACATTGGCAATCGAGCCATCTTCAAGTTCAACTACTATATCCATTATGAGAAGCGAAGTCCCTTGTAACAAGCTTTCCTCTGCTGGAAGGATATATTTTACTTTCACTTTTCTTCCGATCACGCTGCTTATAAATTCCGACAGTCTCTCTGGATATGCATCCGGATTGAACAGTTTCTTAAAAAAAGGATCATATGTAAGTGGCAGTGTTCTTGTACCACACAGGAATCCTGTCAACCGCTCCTTCAGGTCATCCGTGAGACATCTGTATCTTCCATACACCTCTGGATCCTGTTTGAGTTCACATACCACTCTTTCTCTGTCTTTTCTCTTAAATAATGTGCTTATATCTACTTTTTCTGTCATAGGCATAGTTTCTCCTGATAATTGTATTAAGTAATGCGGATTTCCCGCCAGATATATAGCTGCCATATGTCAGCTATTTCTTAGATATGCACATCTGATATTTGCAACATTAACATTTTGAGATGCCGTAGTCAACGTGTCTAAAAAGCCCTAAAATTATACAAAAGTGCAAGAAAAAAGGACCTATACGAAACGTATAAGTCCCTTCAAGTCTTATATAGTAATCACTATTGGACTTCCCCTATCGATATATAACTATCCATGCAGTATAATTAAGAGTGATTTCGTTCAAATATTAATTATATGTAATAATATTTTTTACCTACCTCCCCTTTCCCCAACATTTCTGACCAATGCCTTTATCGTTTTTCCTGTTTTTGTAACAAGATACAAACTATATGACCCCAAACCGGTATTATCTGATCCTATAGTCTGCACCAAAATATAATACCCCCCACATAATTTACATTATCCATTTATCATACTATCACTTAACATATTTACAGCACCAACTTTTCTTAAAATCACATATAATTTCTATAATTCTGCCCACTACAACGGCAACACGTTACACAGCATTTTATATGCAACGTTTTTTATCATCTGACTTCTATGCTCACATAAAATAAAATATATTTATAAGAGGTGTTAATATGAGCATGAATCCTATATTGAAAAAAATAAATTACTATATGAAACTGAGGAACTGGTCAATTTACAAATTGGCAAAGGAAGCAGATATTCCTTATTCTTCGCTCAATTCGATGTTCCTTAAGAACACACAGCCGACCATTCCAACATTAGAAAAGATATGTGCTGGCATGAACATCACCATGTCTGATTTCTTTTCAGATAATCACAGTGATGAGATTCCTTTTGTGGAAGTATCCGAGGACGAGCAGGAATTGTTGAAGCTTTACAATGATCTGTCTAAATCTGACAAAGATCGCTTTCTTCTGTATGCCCGCGGATTTGCCCACAAACCACCGCATAATTCATAATATTTAATTTTATAAAACAGAAAACCCTTGATAGCCCCATAAGACTATCAAGGGTTTTCTGTCTTTTATTATAATATTTGTATCCTATATATTCAATTCTGCCTGACTTCATTCAGACTACGCTTCCGGTTGATTAGACAATATATTGATTATTTCTTTTATAAAATACAATTTCATAACTCCATGCGCATAACTGTATATACATATCAACATGCCAATATTTCTATCCTTCACACAATTCCACGATCATTACTTCCATGGCGGCGTTATCCATCACCTGACCTGTCTTAAGCTTATAATCCATATCCTGACATTCTTCTACAATATCCTTGAGACGGTTCTTGGTGTACCCTTTGCATTGTGCCTTATAGTTTTTCACTGCCCAGACCGGGCAGCCTGCAATCTTTGCAAGGTTTGCATCCGGGGCCGAATCTGCAAGCGCTAGTTTCACAAGGAGCAGCTTGTTGAACTGACGCATGATACAGGCATTTATCATGATTGCGGATTCCTTATTTTCCAGAAGATCGTGATACATACGGCTCGCTTTGTCTTTCTGCTTTGCGATTATGAAGTCTATCATCTGATATACCTTGCTCTCGGCGTCCTGACTGCAGAGCATATCCACATCATGCTCACTGACCTGCTTTGTATCACCTGCAAAACTAATCATCTTGTCAACCTCATTCTTGATACAGTTCATATCCATATGAGCTGCCTCAATGATCTTGTATACGGCAGTGTCAGTGGTTGCAACATTCTCATTCTTGAACATGGACTTAACCCATGTGACCATCATCTTTTCATCCGGAGTTGTAAACTCAAGTGCCACGCCTTCCTTATCAACTGCCTTGAAGAGCTTATATCTGCTGTCCACATCCATCTCCACAAATATTGCAATGGATGTATCTTCTATCTCCACAAGTTTTTTTGCGAAATCCTCGTTACTGCTCTTGAACAAGCCACTGTTCTCCACAAGTACGACTCTTCTGTCCGCAAAAAATGGCATCTCGTTGCAAAATGCAAGAAGTTCAGATGTATCGACTCCACTGCCTGCAAATTTCATAAAATTCAGATTATCATCTTTATCAGTTAGTGCCTCAAGAAGCTTATCCCTGTACTGGTTTACGAGATATCTCTCCTCTCCGTACAAAAGATATATCTTTGCAAATTCCCCTGACTTTATATGTTGATTTATGACCGCCATCGCGTTCTTTTTCTCTTTTTTCTTTGTTGCAGCCATTTCTTATCTCCTTCACCAAGTTCTATATAAACGCACAATTTACAGCATCCATACAAAGATGTCTGTCACACGCCATACTGTATCTCACAATATCATTTTATAGATATAATATCATTTTTTAACATGATTATGCTTTATATCATGAATCTGACCTGTTTTTTCATCCTTTTTTGATAATATCGGTGTCATTCTGACCTGTTTTCATCTTTCTTTGATAATGTCAGCGCAATTCTGACCTGCTTTTATAATCACATATTGATTATTTCTATAATGTCACTTTAGTTTTATAATCACCTACAGATTGTGAGCTATGTATACTCACACCAATAAACACAAATCTAATTATAACGGAGGTTCAACATGGAGACAACAGAAAGATATAAGTTAAATAAGGAACTTGCACAGATGCTTAAGGGCGGAGTTATCATGGATGTTACAACACCTGAGCAGGCTAAGATCGCAGAGGCAGCCGGTGCATGTGCAGTTATGGCACTCGAGAGAATCCCGGCAGATATCAGAGCTGCAGGTGGTGTATCACGTATGAGTGACCCACAGATGATCAAGGGAATCCAGAACGCCGTATCAATTCCTGTTATGGCTAAGTGCCGTATCGGACATTTTGCAGAGGCTCAGATCCTTCAGGCTATTGAAATCGATTACATTGATGAGAGCGAAGTCCTCTCACCGGCAGATGATGTATATCACATAGACAAGAGACAGTTCAAGGTTCCATTTGTATGTGGTGCCAAGGATCTCGGTGAGGCTCTCAGAAGGATCAATGAGGGTGCTTCAATGATCAGAACTAAGGGCGAGCCTGGTACAGGTGATATAGTTCAGGCCGTAAGACATATGAGAAAGATGAACAGCCAGATAGCTGAGATCGTCAGCATGAGAACAGATGAACTGTACGAAGCAGCTAAGAAACTTGAGGTTCCTTACGATCTCGTTCAGTATGTACATGAGAATCATCGTCTCCCAGTTGTAAACTTCGCAGCCGGCGGTGTCGCAACTCCAGCAGATGCAGCCCTCATGATGCAGCTCGGCGCTGAGGGTGTATTCGTAGGTTCAGGCATCTTCAAGTCAGGAGATCCTGCTAAGCGTGCTGCTGCCATCGTTCAGGCAACAACAAACTACAATGATGCAGATCTCGTCGCTAAGCTTTCAGAGGGACTTGGCGAGGCTATGGTTGGTATCAACGAACAGGAAATCGCAATCCTCATGGCAGAAAGGGGTAAGTAATATGCAGGTTGGTGTATTGGCAGTACAGGGAGCTTTCGCAGAACATGAACATGTACTTTCCGAGCTCGGCATATCATGCGTAGAACTCAGAAACGCCGGAGATCTGAACAAGCCTTATGACGCTCTGATCCTTCCTGGCGGCGAGAGCACAGTCCAGGGAAAACTTCTCAGAGACAGTGATATGTTTAACACTATAAAATCTCAGATTGAAGGCGGTATGCCTGTCCTCGCCACATGCGCAGGACTGATTCTTCTGGCCCAGCACATCGAAGGTGATGACACTGTACACCTTGGCACACTCCCTGTCACAGTAAAGAGAAATGCCTACGGAAGACAGCTTGGAAGCTTCCACACCGTATCAGATCTCAAGGGAATCGGTGAGGTTCCTATGACCTTCATCCGTGCACCTTATGTGGCTGAAGTCACTCCTGATGTCGATGTTCTGGCAACAGTAGATGACAAGATCGTGGCAGTTAAGTATGGCCGGCAGTTTGCTCTGTCTTTCCATCCAGAGCTTGACAGCGATTACAGAATCCACAAGGCATTTATTGAGAGCATTTAGAATTCTTATACAGACATAAACAACAAAATCCTGCGGAGTATGTATGAGCAGATAATCTTCTCTACATATCCCACAGGATTTTTTATTTAACCCATTACACGGAACTTTTTATTCTAAACATAAAACACTTCTCTGTCTTGTTCAAAACCGCAATTCCAATCTTATTATCTTTATCTAAGACTTCCTAAGCCCATCAAAGTCCTTCATACTCTCATGCTCAGGGACGCTGTTTAACGGCTCTTCTTTCTCCTCTATCTTCTCAAGCATCTCCTTGTACTCGTTGTCCTTGATATGATTACCTATAATCTCTGCCACATCAGTCACAGTCACAAAAGCAGATGAATCAATCGACTTTATAATATTCTTGAGTTCTCCTATCTCAAATCTTGTGAGAACACAGTACAACACTGTCTTGTTGCCACTTATCATACCTTTTCCCTGCATGATAGTTACGGTTCTGCCGAGCTGCTTGTATATCTTGTCAGCTACCTCTCTGGCATCATCCGTTATGATCATGGCTGCCTTTGCCTGCTCTAAGCCGGATTCAACCATATCAAGCACCTTTGAAGTTATAAAGTATGTAAGCAGACTGTACATGGCTCTGTCTAGTCCAAACAACAATCCTGCTATAGAGTATATAATGAGATTCATCCCAAGTACCAGCCTTCCAACCGGCCAGTCTTTCTTCTTATTCAGCATGATTGCCACAGTCTCTGTTCCATCAAGACATCCGCCAAATTTGATGATTATTCCAACACCAAGTCCAAGTATCACGCCGCCGAAACACACTGCAAGAATAGTCTCTGAGGTTGCATTTTCAAGTGGCTTAAATATCTCAACAAATACGGAAAACACAGCCATGGAATATCCAGCCTTAACTATGAATATACGGCCAAGCTGTCTGGATCCTATAATAAGAAATGGAACATTTAAAACGATTGTGAGAATACTGAGTGATACCTCAGTCAGATTATTGATCATAATTCCTATACCGATGACGCCCCCGTCAAGAATGGTATTTGGAACAAGAAATTCCTCGATAGCAAATGCAGCAATAACAGCTCCAAGGGTCAGCATTACAAATTCAAGCAGGCATTTTAGTTTTTTTGTCATACTTCATCATCCTTCCTATGTTGTTTTTATCTGTATCTCTCTATCTTCGCCCCTCCAGGCTCTATAGTGACGCATACAGCTCCACTATCTATTGTATTCAAGGTACGTGCTCCACAGTCCTCAATTCTTTTCAGTGCTTCCTCATGTGGATGTCCGTATCTGTTATCTCTTCCGGCTGATATAATCGCATATAAAGGTGATACTCTGTTTAAAAAGTCCTCACCACTGGAATATCTGCTGCCGTGATGCCCCACTTTCAGAATGTCAGCATCAACGTCCGCACCAGACGCCAACAGCTCAATCTCACAGTCAAAACCGGCATCGCCCATGAACAATATCTTCTCCCCACAATATTCCAGCATCATCACTGCCGAAAGGTCATTTGTGTCTGTTATATCAGTTTCAGCTCCAGGATGCAAGACATTAAGCTGCATATTTACCATATCATAGCCACAATATATCTGCGAACCGGTCTCCACATATACAACATTTACACCTTTTGATACAGCCAAATCAGCCAGATCATCCAGTTTTTCCATCGCGCCATACCTTGGCAGGACAATATTTTCAATGACTATTCCAGTGTCATCTGTCTCAAGAAGATATTCCACTCCCGACATATGATCCATATCCCCATGTGTCACAAATGCATAGTCAATATGTGCCGCTCCAAAATATTTGATCACCGGAGACATGACATATTCTCCAACCTGTCTGTTGTCCGAAGATCCGCCATCTATCAATATGTTCATTCCCATTCCGGAACGTATCAGTATACCATCCCCCTGTCCGACATCCATAAATACCACCTTAAATGACCGATCTAAGGATTTATACTCATATATACATCCAGCCAGAACACATCCAATTGAAAGTGATACACATATGACTCTTCTAATACATGTTTTTCTGAAAATATGTATCACACACTGCGGCAATATTTTTTCCCATTTACGTTCATCACGGCAGATACCCTGCCCCGCAAAGGCCAGCGACAACAGCTGCAGTACAAGCAATATTGCGGCATAATATACACACATCATCGAGGCAGATATCCCACCTGTATTTATACTATATCCGGGAATGTATGTCATAGTCCTGCATAACAATCTATAAAAATCAAGTATCCATCCAACAGGTACTGCTACATACATGCCAGCCCCGGCAGATACCATGCACATTCCTATGACTGCAATGCTCACAAACAAGATAAATGAAACAAGCGGAACCACAACAATATTTAGCAATATTGAATACGGTGGGAACTGATAAAAATAATAAATGATAAGCGGAGTCGTCGCCAGCGATGCTGCAAGACTTACCAATATACCATCCAGTAATCTGCTTTTGATACGCGCCAGACTTTTAAGGAGCGGCAAAAACACTGCCATACCGCACACAGCGGCAAATGACAATTGAAAACCTGCATCGAGAACAATTCCCGGATCGACAAGTACCTGTATGATAAATGCCACACCTGCAGATGTAAGCATATCTGAGCTCCTGCCATACATCTGTCCGGTCATCGAAACCATCATCATGATCGCCGCCCTGAAAGTCGAGCTCGCCATTCCCGTCATCATACCATACAGTAAAACAACAGTCATAGCTGTAACTCCCGACACGACATACGATCCCACAAGTCGGCGCAAAAGTTTGAACAACGTCATTCCAATAATTGCTATATGAACACCGGATATTGCAAGAATATGCGCAATTCCATTCACCTGAAAAAGTCTCTTCGTGTCTTTATCCATCCCCGATTTGTCACCGAGAAGCATAGCCTTGACCACTGATGAATCAGCATCTGAAAAACATTTTTCCAGCTCCTTTCCAGCCTTGATTCTGAACTCATACAGCATATGCCGGATCAGACTGTATCTGTCCCCCAAACTTTTTATAACCACGTCATTGCCAATTATATATATCCCTTTATTAGCATAATATTTCCTGGCATCAAATTCCCCCGGATTAGTCGCTTCATCAGGTCTGGCAAGATCAGCACCCAGCTCCAGCCTTTTGCCAACCATAAGCTTATCTACATCATCCATGTACAACAGCACTTTCATTTTGCCTGTATATGTATATATGGACCCGGCTACTTCCATTTCTATCCGGCTGGCGCTCACATATACCTGCCATCCCTGCCCGCTGTCCCTGATATCGCTGACAGTACACCACACATTACCTTCTGTTTTCTCAGCCAGATATTCTGCAAAGTTCATTTGTCTTTGAAGTCTGGCCACATTCATATAACCGATCACAGCCACCATAATAAATATAGCCACGACCGCTGACATATAAAAAGAAGCTGCCCCCCTTTTACCAAATGACACTGATAAAACCGGTGCAGCCATGATAATAAGACCTGCCACTATAACTGAATGTCCAGTCACCAATGCATACGCCTCTCCAAGCGCAAAGCAAACTGCTATCCAGAATAAAGGTCTTTTTATTTTATTGTCCTCCTAATTCATCTAATCTGCCTGTACATAGGAATAATTCACTGTAAAATTCTTACTGAGATCAATACTATTCAGCCTGTCGTTTGTATTTGCGGCCACTATCTTCACAGAGTCAACACTCTCCAGCCTTGCCAGAGAATCAACTATGGAATATATCAGTATCTCATCATCCACTCCGTCCGTTCCCTGAACAAAAGCCTCGTTGAATGTCACTGTACATTCCCCCTCCGCTGTCTCCACACTCTTTACAACAGTCTTTGAATTGAATGGGATCACAGTCCCATCGTAATTTGTCTTCAGGCAATCCATAACCTGTTCCTCAAGAGTCTCAGCTGAGGAATAATCAAGTATGGCCGTTCTCTCAACAAGATGCTGTCCTGTACTGTCCGGCAGATATATCTTTGTCTCTATCTCAGAATTCATGATGTCATTCATATCCGCAAATGAATCCTCTGTAATTTTCTCTTTCACAACATCTGATTCATTTACAAGATCCACCATCTCAAATATAACTGTATCAACGGAGTCAACCTGACACAGCGTCTTCACAAATGCAGCTTTACTGAGAACCATCGAATATGAGTTTGTCATCTCCCAGTCAACGCTGAATATGAGGTTAAGCGTGCCATTTCCGTCAAATGTATATCTCTGATAAGTCATTCCATGCGGCACCGGCATAACCGAATCAGAACCATTCCCCTCCATCAGGTCAGCCATGATCATATCTATGACATTCTCTGTGGAAGACATCTTGTCCAGTTTTATCTTCTTCGGTATGTAGCCTGTAAAGTCCGAATTTACATAGTACAGTAGATATTCACCTGACTTCAAGCTTGTAAAATCTGAATTGCCCTGAGCCGAATCTTCACCGCAGCCGGTCACAGCCATCATCATACACACGCACACGACAATCACCAGTATTCTTTTTATCTTATCCAACATAGCAACCCTTTCACTGCTGTAGATCGATAGGTATCTTCACCGTAAATGTCGTTCCTTTTCCCGGCTCACTATATACATTTATCGTACCCTTGTGCAGAATAATAATATTCTTGGTTATGGCAAGGCCGAGACCTGTTCCTCCGGTATCACGGCTTCTCGCTTTATCAACTCTGTAAAATCTTTCAAATATATGGTTTATACAATCCTCAGGAATACCAACTCCCGAATCTGCCACTTTTATATAGAAGTTCCTGTGATCTGCATTCAGTGATACCTTGATCCATCCACCATCAATATTGTATTTTATACCATTCTCTATCAGATTGGAGATTGCAAGAGTGAACTTCACTTTATCAATATTCGCATGAATATCCCTGAAACTCTCAAATGACAGATCTATGCTTCTCTTCTCCGCAAGAGGCTTAAGTCTCTTCAATATCAGCTCCATGAACTCATTCATGTCCACGCTCTCTCTGTTAAGACTGTCAGGTCCCTTATCCGTCTTGACAAGTGTCAGAAGATCACTGATGATCTCGGCCTCCCTGTCTATCTCCTGAACTATATCCTCCATGAACTCTCTGTACATCTCAGCCGGCACATTGTCCTGTGTGAGAAGGGATTCAGAGAGCACCTTCATGGATGTGATAGGTGTTTTAAGTTCATGCGACACATTTGACACGAATTCCTGACGTGACTCCTCAAGAAGCTGCGCTTTGTTAAATATGTCATTTATATCTTTCGTGAGCTCTCTAGTCTCACGGAACATTCCATCCTGGCTCATCTGCTCAAGGCTTCCGCCCTTCATGCCTTCAATCTTTACACGCACGCTGTTCACATCTCTGACTGAAAGCTTTGCAATGAAAAATGCTGCTACAAGCCCAAGTATAAGTGCTATAGCCAACAGGTATGTGGCACTTGTCATCATATGCGTCTGACTTGCTGAAATAGCCTCTTTGGGAACAGCCATAACTGCAACCGCATCGGTATATCCCTCGCCATTTATCACTGGAATTATCTTCTTATACACATCATCCAGATCATATACCAGCCCATCTTTCTCGCCGTTCATCACGTCAAATATCCCATCATCAATGACATACCTGCCATCATCTTTGCCATATGAATCAAATAATACCCTGTATCCAGTATCTACCACTAATATACGCCCTGACAGTGAATAAGCCATGGTCTTTATCTCGCCCACGGCTTTATTCTCATCACCATCTGAATTGTACCTGTTGACCACATAGCCAACATAGTCCGCACATTCAGATATATGTTTGTCAAAATTCCGGTTGTTTCTGACTATCTCCGTTCTGACTAACGCCCACAACACCACATACGATAATATCGCAATGCTGAGGACTACCATGATAGATACGACAAACCTCTGGCTGACCCTGAATTTTTTCTTTGACTTCACGGCTGTATTCTGTTGTTCTCTGAGTTCTTCCGACTCAACATCTTTATTATTAGTTCTCTTCATATCAACCCTTGAAGTAATATCCTACTCCCCATTTTGTGTGAATATATACAGGCTCGCCCGGATTGTTCTCTATCTTTTCTCTGAGTCTCCTGACATGTACATCCACCGTTCTGGCATCTCCTGGATATGAATCACCCCAGATAGTACTCAGAAGTTCATTTCTTGAATAAACCTTATTCGGATGAGCCATCAAAAGCTCCAGAAGATCAAATTCCTTGGCCGTGAGATTGAGCTCATTGCCACCAACAAACACTCTTCTGCTGTCAAGCTCTACCTTCATACCGTTTATCTCCATGACATTTGAAGGTTTTGCCGGAGCCTGCTTTCTGTTGCTCCTGCGGAGTATAGCCTTAATTCTAGCTTTCACCTCAAGTATATTGAACGGTTTAGTTATATAGTCATCTGCGCCATACTCAAGCCCCATTATCTTGTCCATATCTTCTCCTTTGGCCGTGAGCATGATAATCGGAACACTCGAAAACTCCCTGACCATCTGGCACACTTCTATACCTGTATATACCGGTATCATTATATCAAGAAGAACAATATCATAATCGTTGTTCTTTATCTTATCTATAGCCTCTCCGCCATCATACGCAGTATCAACTTCCATATCATCCTGTTCAAGGCTGAACTTCAATCCCTTGACAATCAACTTTTCATCATCAACAACCAGAACCTTTTTCATAACTGTTCCTTCCTCCGATCATCATCTACTCTACTGTTATATATTCCTCCAGACCGTCATATATGCTGTCTCCTATACCGCTTACATTCTTCAGATCTTCCTTGCTGTCAAACCTGCCATATGTCTGTCTGTAATCAATTATACTCTGAGCCCTCGTCTGTCCTATGCCAGGAAGCTCCATAAGGCCTGATACATCCGCAGTATTGATATTGACAAGACCACTCCCAATATCAGCCACATCGGGATCCGAAGAGGTCTGATCTCCATAATACTCAACCGTCTCGCCCTCATATGGGAAATATATACGCTGTCCATCCTGCAGCCTGTCAGCAAGATTCACCGCATCTGTATCTGCATCATCAGCGAATCCTCCAGCAGATTCAAGAGCATCATTGATTCTTGCGCCAGACGGCAGTTCATATACTCCTGATTTCTTTACTGCACCACATACGTACACCGCCAGTTCACTGTCTTCCCTCTCGGAATATGCTTCATCCAGTATACTTTCACTGCTGTCAGCATCCTCTCCAATATCTGTATCTTTTCCTGTTGTGGCAGAACTTTCAGTATCATCTGAATTGACATCTGACTTCTTGTCAGTATCATCCGACTCCTGCACGTTGCTCACAACCAACTTTTCAGGACTACATCCAACACACGTCATCCCGAAAATAAAAACACATATGCACGCAAGCTGTCTAATAATTTTATTAACCATGCCGACACCTCCTGTGTCTGCACAAAGTTACACAGCTTCATTGTATCTAACCGCCATCTAATTTACAACAATATATTTCTATTATATTTCATTTTTGTTACTTTTTTCACAAATATGACTTTTTATCCTCCGTTCATTGATACTTTTTACAATATAAATATATATGCGATTATTTTACATTTATTTGGGCCTTTCATATAATAAAAACAGCATGTAATCACCTTTCAAATCATACATTCTGCACCATTAACCAGGAACATTCAGTTCGATTCATCATAGATGATCACATACTGTATTTCATATTTTGCCTATCCCAATATTACCTTTTTGTATAAAATCTCTTTTTAAATAAAAGACCTTTTAAAATAAAGGCTCTTTTAAAATAGCAGTTCCGATACCCTTCTGAGTGAAGAACTCAAGAAGCAGGCAGTGCTGGAGACGTCCATCGAGGATATGCACTCTTGAAACTCCGTTCTCCATGGCTGAGATACAGTTGTTCAGCTTTGGAAGCATACCGCCGCCGACAACACCCTTCTCTATAATCTCCTTAGCCTCATGGATATCCATCTCTGATATAAGGGTTGATTTATCTGTAGGATCAATAAATACTCCCTCGATATCTGTGAGGAATACGAGTTTCTCTGCCTCAAGTGCTGTGGCAACTGCGCATGCTGCGTCATCCGCATTGATGTTGTAATCCTCATAATTCTCATCCACACCTATAGGTGCGATAACAGGAATGAAATCGTCCTCGATGAGCGATGTGAGCAGTGATGTATCAACCTTTGTTATCTCTCCCACATAGCCTATATCCTTGCCACCAGGGAACTTCTTCTTGACTGTAAACATACCACCGTCCTTGCCGCTGATTCCGACAGCCTTAAGTCCGATCTTCTGCATAAGGCTTACAAGGCTCTTGTTGACCTTGCCGAGAACCATCTCCGCAATCTCCATGGTCTCTGCATCTGTCACACGGAGACCATTGATAAATTCT